>DATNJO010000789.1:0-6961 GCA_035603895.1 Pyrinomonadaceae bacterium | reverse complement strand
CCCGGTGGTGATCGAAATCCTTGACAGCAAGGGCGCGGTGCTTAATTCTTACACGAGCGAGGCGCCTGCGGCCCGTCCGGGTCGTGGAAACACGGGCGCCAACATGCCGGGCGTCGGCGGGGCCGGTCCCGAATCGGATCCTGATGCCGCGCCTGTTCGACGCGCTGCACCACCGCCGCGCGTCACCAAAAGTGCGGGTTTGAATCGTTTTGCCTGGGACGTGCGCAACCGGGCTGGTGTCACGTTGCCACCGGGCCAATATCAGGTTCGATTACAGTCAGGATCGCTGATACTGACTCAGCCGCTCAATGTGCTGATCGATCCGCGCGTGGCGGCGGACGGCGTTACGGTTGCCGATCTGCAAGAGCAGTTTGAGCACAACATGCGCATGCGTGCGCTGGTGACCGAGGTCAACCAACTCGTCACGAGGGTTCGCGAGGCGCAGAACAAGAATGGTTCCGCCGAAGCCTTGAATGCAGTTGCAGCAAAATTAATGAATGAACCCGTGCGCTATGGCAAACCCGGGCTTCAGTCGCACATCACATACCTTGCCAGTATGACCGCAAGCGTGGACCAAAAGATTGGCCGCGACGCTATTCAACGTTATGAAGTCTTGAAAAATGAACTTGAGGCCGTTCGAGCCGAGGTTGACCGTTTGCTCGGACCGCCTTTGCGATCTCAGCGCTGAAGCTTGAGATCTTTTTAAGTCCCCCAAGTGAAGCGTAGAACGTTCCTCCAGATGTCGATCCCCGTCGCGGCAGGCTTGGTGCTGCCCGCTTGCGCGCGCATTAAGGGTTCGGCTGAACCGCCCGGCGTGTCGATGGTCCTGCGCGGAGGAAAAGCGTTCTACCAAAACCGCTGGCAAACGATCGACGTCGGCATCGACTTCAACGGTCGACTGCGGTTCGGCAACAACCTTCCGGCGCAGCATGTACTCGACGTAAAAGATCGCGTCGTCGCGCCCGGCTTCATCGACGTTCTCGCCGATAATTCAACCTCGCCGGAAAGTACGTATCCGATTTTCGAAAACTACAAGGTTTCTGACGGCGTCGCGACAGCGTTACAAATGCACGGTGGCAGCGCCGACTGCGGCAGTTACTACAAACGGTTCGGCAATCTGCCGCACGTGATCAACTTCGGCGTTTCGACGTTCGTGATGCAGATCCGCGCGCGTGCGGGTGGACTCGCCTCGAGCAAGTTGCTCATCGAGAAAAACCTGGACGACGGCGCGCTCGGAGTTTCGCACAGCATTGAGTATCAACCCGCACCGTACGCTGAGCTGCTCGAATACGCAAAGCTCGCGAAGAAGTACGAGCGCCCGTTCTTTCTTCATTTGCGCTACTCGTCTAAAGAGAAAGAACTCGACGGTGTTGATGAGGCGATTCGTTTGGCGCGCGATAGCGGCGCGCGTGTTCATATCGCTCACCTGCATTCTACCGGCGGCACCTTTCACATGGAGCAGGCTCTGGAAAAGATTCGGAACGCAAACAGCCAGGGCCTGACGATCACAACTTGTGTTTATCCTTATTCGTACTGGGCCACCTATCTCTACAACAGCCGCTTTGGACCAGGCTGGCAGCAACGTTACGGACTCGATTACGGCGACCTTACGATCGTCGGCACGTCGGAACGATTGAACGCGCGCTCGTTTGCGCATTATCGCCGGAGTCCGAAGCTGGCGGCGGTGCCGGAAGGCACGATGCCGTTGGATAAGACGGTCGACCTCGCGTTGCGTGAAGACTTCTGCATGATCGCTTCCGATGGCGGAATACAGTTTGAGCCGCGTGCTAATTCACATCCGCGTGGCGCCGGATGTTTCGCCACCGCTATTCGTCACGCGCTCGACATCGGCTTGCCGCTCGAAAAGATCGTTGAGAAGATGACGCTGCTGCCGCGCAGTGTGTTGCATCCGGTGTTGAGCGAGCGCGGCGTGCTCCAGGACGGCGCGATTGCGGACCTCACGGTGTTTGATCCGGTTAAAATTCGAGGCAATGCCACGATCGAAAACCCGAATCAGTTCTCGTCAGGCATTGAGGTTGTGATTGTGAATGGTAAGATCGCGTTCAAAGACGGAGCCCCCGCAAACAAAAGCGGAATTCCGATAAAGGCGTGATCTTATGCAACGAATTGTTTCGTTTCTTCCCTCAGCCACTGAAATTGCCTGCGCGCTTGGCCTCGCTGACTCACTCGTCGGCATCACGCACGAATGCGATTACCCGCCGGAGATTCGCGACAAGCCTGTCGTTGTGCGCAACGTGTTGCCGATCGAGCGAATGAGTCAGAGCGAGATTGATCGCGCGGTGGCCGCACGCATGCACGAAGGACAGAGTCTTTACCAGATTGATGAAGAGTTGTTGCGCACGCTCGACCCTGATCTGATTCTGACGCAGAACCTTTGTCAGGTTTGTGCGCCGTCGGGAAATGAAGTTTCGCAAGTGATCAAGACGTTGGGTCGCACGCCCGAGATTCTCTGGTTGACGCCGCAATCGCTCAGCGAGATATTCGACAACGTGCGCGAGCTCGGCGCCGCAACCGGACGCACCGCGGAAGCAGAACAACTGATCGCGAACTGCGAAGCGCGGTTAAGAAGTTTATCCGATCGTCTGCACGGTGTTACTGAGGGAGACGGCGCTGCTCGGGACGGTGTTGCTGAGCGGCCGCGCGTCTTCTGCATGGAATGGCTCGATCCGGTCTTTGCGAGCGGACATTGGGTGCCCGAGTTGGTGAAGCTCGCCGGTGGCGTTGACGTTTTAGGTAGCGAACGCGGTGAGTCAGTGCGTGTTTCGTGGGATGAGGTCGTTGCCGCGGCGCCGGAAGTAGTCGTGATCATGCCGTGCGGCTTCAACCTGGAACAGACGATGAAACAGATCTGGAGCGTCTTCGGCTTTCAAAAATCCGAAGCCGCGCGAGCGTTCTTCGAACTACCCGCGGTGCGCAACGGTCGTGTTTACGCAGTTGACGCAAACTCCTACTTCGCGCGCCCCGGCCCACGCGTCGTCGAAGGCGCCGAACTCCTGGCCCGGTTGATTCATCCCGAGCTATTCGCGGGCGAGTCAATCCCTTCAGAGTTTTCCAACGCCGTCCAGACCGTCGACGTGGCTCTACTTCGCGGCTCGCTCGAAGAGGACAAAGACTACTACATCGAACGCGGCGTGATGGTCTTCACCGCCTCCTATCTAAAACGCCGTGGCTACTGCTGCGGCAACGGCTGCCGCCACTGCCCTTACTAAACGATCGGCGGTAGTCCTTTCGACTGAGAGTCTCGGCTTCTTTCATGAGTAGGCTCAAAGGTGTTGCGCTCCTGAGTCAACAACCTCATCAGCTTTGGATGGATAAAAAGCTTTTCGCGGCCGACAACCTTCTCTTCCAGTACGCCAACTCTCACCAGTTCTTTCAGGTAACCGGAAGCCGTCTGGCGAACGGCGATTTTCCGTTCGGTCACGTTCTGAATGCGGCAGTAGGGTAATTCGAATATCAAATTCATCAGTTCGTGGCTGTGGGCTTTTGGAGCAGCTTCGCGCACGTATTCCGCCGTCTTTGATTGCAGCTCGCGGATAGCTTCCACCTTGGCAGTGGTCCAACTGGCCGTCTCTTCCACGGCGGCAATCATGAACTTCACCCACGCTTCCCAGGCAGCCGCGCGAGTTACATCCATCAGCAGCCGGTAATAGTCGGTCTTGTGTTGAATGATGTAGCGGCTCAAGTAGAGAATCGGTAGTGTCAAGAGGTTCTCGTGAATGAAGAAGAGGCTGTTCAGCACGCGACCGGTGCGTCCATTCCCATCGGTAAATGGATGAATGGCTTCAAATTGATAATGCGCCACGGCCATTCGGATCAAGGGGTCGAGGTCGGTCGTCTCATGGAGAAATCGCTCCCAGTTCGCCAGTAAGGACCTTAATAGATCCTCACCTTCGGGCGGCGTGTAAACGATTTCGCCGGTGCGTTCATTTGCTAGTGCCGTACCCGGAACGCGTCGCACTTGCATTTGCACTCCTTTGATTCGGCTACAAATTTCTTCCGCAGTCCTCGTGGTCAACGGACGTTTTTGCACTGCCTGATAGCCCTCGAGGAGCGCGTGACTGTAGCGCAGGGCTTCCTTAGTGGCGAGGTCGGCTTGTGCGTCTAATTCGCGAAACTGAAACAGACGGTCGGTGGTCGTAACGATGTTTTCAATTTCCGAACTAGCTTGCGCCTCCAGTAATGGCAGCGTGTTGATTAAGACTGATGGATTGGGAATCAGCTCCGCCGCTCCCTTCAACTCGGCCAGGGCGGCTCGGGCCCGAATACACTGTTTGAGAATTGCCTTAGTTTCCAGGTCAATCTTGGGTGGCAGCAGTGGAATCTCGTTGTATGGCTTGTCGGCTTGCCATGATCGCTTGGTTCGCGAGGATTGCGAGCGTTTTTTGGAGGCAACCATGGCGAAGAGTTTATGTTAGCCCTCTTAACACGTCAAAGAGATATGTTAAAAACCGTGGGATTTTTTAACACGTTGCGGGAACATGTCGCCGTCTATAACCTATATAATCGAGATAGCTGAGTAGGTTTCAACGATAGATTGGGCAACAACAGGATGACGCTGTTCTTCGCATTTCTAATCGGACTCTTCGCCGGGTTGCGCTCGCTTACGCCACCTGCGGCGGTTGCGTGGGGCGTATACCTCGGGTGGCTCAAACTTGCGCGGCCACTGTCTCTCATCGGCTCGCTTCCTGCTGTAATAATTCTGAGCCTCTTGGCCCTCACAGAACTGGTTATGGATAAGCTGCCGAATACTCCGAACCGCACTGCTCCCCTGGGACTTATCGCCCGCATCGTGACAGGTGCCTTGTCAGGCGCGTGCGTTTCTTTTGGCGGTGGACAGTCGGCTCTAGTTGGTGCCGGGTTGGGACTGATCGGCGGAATCGTTGGGTGTTTCGGCGGCTATCAGGCTCGCGCTTGGCTCGTAAAGTCCCTGCGCCAGCCAGATTTCAACATTGCTTTGCTCGAAGACCTGGTTGCGATCGGTGGCAGTCTGTTCATCGTTTCGCGCTTCTAGAACGCCTTCGCTGTACAACCCATTCAACCCCAAAATATACTAACGCACTTAATTGTGTGGCTCTCCCGGCGGTTGCCGCCGCGAACTCAATAGATAGGAACTCAAATATGCGCTACCTGATCACTCGCAGCGTAATGCTGCTCCTTGCTACAGCCATGATTGCTTCCAACCTAAACGTCAATAACAGCGCGATGACTAATGAAACCACTACCAATCCGTTGCTCGCGAAGTGGGAAGGACCGTTCGGCGGTATTCCCCCTTTCGATAAAGTGCAGATCGCGCTTTTCAAACCCGCACTCGAAGCCGCGATGACCGAACAACTCGCCGAGACTGAACGTATCGCCAACAACCCCGCGGCGCCCGATTTCGAAAACACCATCGCGGCACTCGAACGCACCGGCAGTTCCTTCGATCGCGTCGGCACGCTCTACGGCGTTTGGGCCGCCACCATGGCGAATCCCGAGTTTCAAGCCGTCCAACGCGAGATGGCGCCTCGCCTCGCCGCCTTCAACGATCAGATCACGCAAAACGAGGCACTCTTCAAACGCATCGACGCCGTTTACAACTCGCCCGACAAAGCGAAACTCAAACCCGAACAACAACGCGTCACCTGGCTCTACTACACCAACTTCGTTCGCGCCGGCGCGCGTTTGAAACCGGAAGCCAAAACACGTCTCTCGCAGATCAACCAACAACTCGCCGGACTCTTCACGAAGTTCAGTCAAAATGTACTCGCCGAAGAGACCGATCAGTTCATCGTGTTGAAGAGCGAAGACGAGCTCGCCGGACTGCCGCAGTCGGTGCGCGATGCTGCCGCCGCAGCCGCAGAAACGAAGAAGCAACCGGGCACGTGGGTGATCATGAACACCCGTTCGTCGGTCGATCCGTTTCTAACCTATTCCGGTCGCCGCGACCTGCGTGAAAAAGTCTGGCGCATGTTCATAAATCGCGGCGACAACGGCGGCGAACACGACAACAACGCCATCATCACCGAAATACTGCAACTCCGCGCCGAACGCGCGAAACTACTCGGCTACCAGACACACGCCCATTGGCGTCTGGAAAACTCGATGGCCAAAACTCCGGAACGCGCGATGGAGTTGATGGAAGCGGTTTGGAAGCCCGCGGTCTTGCGTGTACACGAAGAAGTTGCGGACATGCAGGCACTCGCCGACAAGGAAGGCGCGAAGATCACGATCGAGCCGTGGGATTATCGCTATTACATGGAGAAGGTTCGCAAAGCCAAGTTTGACCTGGACCAGAACGAAATCAAACCTTATCTCCAACTCGAGAAGTTGCGCGAAGGTATCTTTTGGGTCGCCGGTGAACTTTTCAATTTCAACTTCACGCCGGTAACAAACGTTCCGGTCGCCCACGCGGACATTCGCGTCTGGGAAGTCACGGACAAGACAACGAAGCGTCACATCGGTTTGTGGTACTTCGATCCTTATGCTCGCGCCGGCAAGCGCTCGGGCGCGTGGATGAACGCCTATCGCACGCAGGAACGAGTCGACGGCGAGATCACGACGATCGTTTCCAACAACTCAAACTTCGTCAAAGGCAAACCCGGCGAGCCGGTGCTGATCTCGTGGGACGACGCTACGACGATGTTCCACGAGTTTGGCCATGCACTGCACGGCTTGAATTCAAACGTCACGTATCCGTCAGTCTCCGGCACCGCGGTGCCACGCGACTACGTCGAGTTTCCGTCACAGCTTTTGGAACACTGGCTCGCGACGCCGCAAGTGCTGCAACGTTTCGCGCTGCACTATCAAACCGGCAAACCAATCCCGCAGGAGTTGGTCGACAAAATAATGCGCTCGGCTACGTTCAATCAGGGCTTTGCGACTGTCGAGTATCTATCAGCGGCGCTAGTGGACATGAAGCTGCATCTCGCCGGCGACAAGAAGATCGATCCGGATGCGTTTG
>DATNJO010000788.1:0-12944 GCA_035603895.1 Pyrinomonadaceae bacterium | reverse complement strand
GCGATCAGTGTTGATAGTCCTGAAGCTTCACGCAACCTGATGCAGCAGGCGGGTTACACGTTTCCGTTTCTTTCCGATCAGAAGACTGAAGTGATCCGGCGTTACGATCTTTTGCATGCGGGCGCCGGTGAGAATGGAGCGGACATCGCACGTCCGGCTGAGTTTCTGGTTGATAAAACTGGCACCGTGCGCTGGATCAATTTAACTGAGAACTACTTTGTGCGTGCGCGGCCTGAAGAAGTTCTCGACAAAGCGAACTTGCTTGAGTAAGAAGAAGAACGGCCACAGATGACACGGATAAACACAGACAGTGTCTGTGAAAATCCGTGCAGGTCTGTGGCCATTCTAGTTAGTCAGCCCGTTCCTTACGAGCCCGCTCGTCTTCTCCTGTTCGATAACCTTCCTGGTATCCACGGGAGAAACCAGTACGGTATTCCTCAGCGAAGTTTCCAAAGCCCGACTCCTTGAAGTAATGGGAGCGCTCGGGACTAAAGCTCTTCGCTTTCTTGCCATCGTCCTTGCCGGTTTTGAAACCGTCTTTGTACGCCTGGTTCACAGCATCGTCGCTGTTATCAAAAACGTACCTGCCGTAGTAGCTTCCGTAAGGACCCCAGGGACCATATCCCCAGCCGTACGGATAACCCCAATAGTTTCTAAAACCAAAGGGACGATGAATAGGACGGACAATCACGACCCTCCGACGGCGCTGCGCCTGTGCATCGGTCGGGGAAACGAACGCGATGCCAGTGAGCAGAAGCGCTGTGAGGATCAGTCCGCCTATTCGTCGTAAATATTTGCCTTTCATTTAACTTCTAAACCTCCTTGAAAACCGCACGATTAGCTAACGCGTGTGCGGCTGATTAACCTTGTATCTGTTCTACCGTTTCCGTATTGACGGACGACGTAAGTCTCACGGTAGACTCTCCGGCCATAGCGCACTAGACGAGAACGTGTGTACGTGCGCGTGCGTCGACCATATCGGTCATTACGCTGGTCATATCGTCTGCCATAACGATCTCTCTGCCACTGTGGTGCAGAGTTGGCGGCGACTGTTGCGCTTTGTTGCGAAGTTTCCGATGTTTTCGCCTCGGCCGGGATTACAAAACCCAATGTAAGCAACGCGAACACGATTCCAAGTACTCTTTTCATTCTTCTGTTTCCCCCTTTGCCTAAAAAACATTGGTCGGGCACCCTCGTTTTTCTGGAGAGAGCCCGACCTAATTTGTTAGACACGCAACTGCCGTGCTTGGTTACATTATTTTCGCCTCAATTAGCCGGAGCGCGGGTTCGCTGACAAACACTTTTGCGTGGAATTGTTGACCCCATTCGAGGGCGGTAATGTTGCGATATTCGTACGTTTTTTCGACGTCGTATCGCGGCCCGTAACCTGGGTGAAGTTTCTTTCTGAGTGAGGCCCGGATGGTGGGATCGGCACCGTGGTCGAGAAGCAATTGCGTGAATTCTGCTTGTTGCGGTTCGTTCAGGAAGTTCATCCAGAAGTTTGGCTGCGAAACGACCGTACCAAATAGTGCAGTGTGACCGCCGAAACCGTCTGCGTCGACGGCGGCTCTCGCATTTGGATCCATGCCTTGTTCCAGCAGCCAGCGTGCGATTTCGATCTCGTCGTAATCGGCGCAGAGATGGAGCAGGGTTGTACCGGCGAGAGGCGTGCCTTGCGTTGCCAATATTTCGTCATGACAACCGAGATCTGGCGGATAGATTTCTTCGTGTGTGAACGTGCGTTGGAGGAGTTGCGGATCGCGGCGCAGGTGTTCTTCAAGGAGATCGAGACGGCCGCGATGAAGCGCCATCACGGGCGTGTCCGGAAGCGTCAGACCGTGTTGCACGTAGAGTTCGAGAATCTTGTGTTTGGCGGCAGGCTTGCGACTGTCTGATTCGAGCACGACGTCAACGGAAGCGAGGCTGTTGCCGTTTTCGTCAAAGAGTTTTGCGCCGAGTTCGAGTGCGAGCTGTGTGCCGGTTGCGCTCAGTGTGTAGGCTGTTCCGCTCAGTATGCCGTCAGGTAATGGCGGCGAGCCCATCAGTTCGTGAAGCATGCGAGCCGTGTCGATCTTGCTTTGCAGGAGGGCGCGATCGATTGCGTGTCGGAGATCTCGCGCGCCGAGGTCATAAAGCATCTTGATAATACGATCGCGGCCGAGATTGGCGGCGTAGCTGAGCGGTGGTCCCCAGTTGTCCTTAACAATGCGGGCGTGTTCGTGAATCAGGTTTGGATGTTTGGTGACGAGATCGCGCACCGTCTCGAGATCGTCGCGCCAGATCGCGTCGATGAGTTTGCAACTCTGGACCACGCGCGGCCAGCTTGGCGCGCCGTAACTGCGCGCGAGGACGAGTTGCGCGTCGGCCAACTTGACTTGTGATGGTTCTGGTCGTTGCTGCGGGTAGAAAGTATCGAGGTCCGCGAGTGCTGCGGAGTCGCCGCTACGAATACTACGGAGCAAGTCTTTTGCCTGGTGTTTTAGTTGGTCCAGGTTTGGACGAACAGGGAAATGACGAGTGGGTTCGGGGTTTTTCTGACTGGACATACGAGCCTCCTTCGCTGTGCCCGTTGTCCGCAATTTCGGGCGAAAGGAGGTTCGCTTGGAACCTGTAATCGAACGAAATGTTCAGGTGAACTCAGTTCTGCCCGCGGACTGGAGGCGCCCTGTTACGCCGCGGGCAGAATAGCTTGTTGGCGACACTGCGATCAAGTTAGCCACAAAGAAGCACAAAAGATTTTGTGAACTTGGGCGATGCTTGACAGCGTAACGACCCGCGTAGATGCTTCTCGTGATGGAACGTGAACTAACACTCCGAATTATTCTCGAAGCGCCGCCTGCAGGTGTCGATTTTGGTTTGCAGGAAGGGCGCGGCAATGATTACGAGTCGGTACAGACGCAGAGATCGAAGACTGGTGATCTGACATTCACCTTCACAGCGCGTGTGAAGCAGGGCACAAACGGCGCACCGACGTTTCTAGGACCATTCACTCAAGGTCCACCGCACGAGCGCTTCGTCTATATAGGCATCGGTACTTTCGCCGGCCAGAAAGACACGCCTTGGAGCCGGCGGTTAAAAATTCCGCTGTATGGCATCTCGTGGGAATTAGTTGAGCAAGCATTGGCTTCGTCGCTGACTCTTGAGACGCGCGTGCCTGGAACCGGTCGAGACGGTGGTCCAAGCTGTGCGACAGTAAAGCCATTCAAAGGTTGGATTTTATCGGCTCGCAGTTCGTAGACGCACTAAACAGCCGATCGATCCTGTGCGCGTTCGAAGGCGCCTTCGAAATAAACCGGCTCGAGACCCGTCGCCCAATATTCAACTGTGGTGCGATTTGGTTGCGAAGTCTCCTGACCGGTCTTCAGCGATGGTTTTGTATCGTCGATTGGATCGAATTCCAGCCAGCCGGTCCACGTTCCGTCAGATCGTTCCTCGCCATAACTCCGCACGGTGTACGCGGTTCCATCCGCAGCCACGACTTCTGTAGTGTATTCCTGTAAAAGCAGTGCCATTTGCCTTACTCCCTAAGCTGGATGATGCGCTCACTTTCTTGCGGGAATGTCACAGATCAGCGAAACAAACTTTCCGCAAAAAATTCCTGCACACTGTCGATCCGTTACCCCTTTATTCGATTAACCAGTGAAAGGAGCTTATTAATAATGGCAGCAACTAATCCAAAACCGACCGGCGACGCCCGTATCGAGCCGCGCAACCAAAAG
This sequence comes from Pyrinomonadaceae bacterium, assembly GCA_035603895.1. GTDB lineage: Bacteria > Acidobacteriota > Blastocatellia > Pyrinomonadales > Pyrinomonadaceae > PSRF01. The sequence goes on along the minus strand of DATNJO010000788.1, from coordinate 9,225 downwards.
ATCACGACATTTCTTTGGTTCGACAATAATGCTGAAGAGGCAGCGAATTTCTACACGTCGATCTTCAAGAACTCACGCATTCGAAATACAGCACGCTACCCTGAAGGTTCACCCGGCCCGAAGGGAACCGTGATGATCGTTGACTTCGAACTCGACGGCCAATCGTTCACGGCGCTCAACGGTGGACCACACTTCAAATTCACGGAAGCGATCTCGCTCCTCGTGCATTGCAAGGACCAGGAAGAGATCGATTATTACTGGGAAAAACTTACCGCCGACGGCGGGCAGGAAAGCCAGTGCGGTTGGCTCAAGGATAAATACGGACTGTCGTGGCAGATCGCGCCTGACTCGTTACTGAAGGTTTGGACGGACGGTGATCCGGCTAAAGCGGAGCGCGTGATGCAGGCGATGATGTCGATGAAGAAAATCATCATTAAGGATATCGAAGCGGCGGCCGCCGGTTGAGATCATAAGCCACAAAGAAGCACAAGAGGCACAAAGGTGTTCGCAAAAATACCTTTGTGCTTCTTTGTGGCTCTAAAGCGGACCTTTAATTGCTCGCCAACGTCGAACCTTGCCGCAACCGGCCGCGTAATAGTCGGCCTTTATCTTCGGTATCTGACCTAGTGTTGCGTTTGCATAGGAAAGCACCGCTGCTTTAGCGGCGCTGCCCGGCCGAAGTGAAGCACAGTCGTCGGTGACGACAGTGTTGAAATCCTGAATCACACGCATGCGGCCGTTTTGAAAGCTCAACAACGCGGCCATCTCAACGACCTCTCCCTGGTGCATATCTCCACTCGTCATCAACAACTCGTTTATTCCATCAAGGTCGAGATCGGTCTTCGCCATGATGCTGCTCTTGAAATCCACGTCCATGTCCGCGACGAGCCGCGGACCTGAGAAGATCGCGACGCGCTTCGAGCCGTAGTTGTCAGCGTGCGACGCGTTGCACTCGTTGACGAAGATCACGTACGCGGTTTCATTTTGTCCGGCGGCGGTGAAACTTCCGGTCACCATCTCTGCGATATCCGGAACGATCTGACCGGCGCGGCGCGCGCCGGCCAAATACTCCTCGCCTGCATCGAACTCGGACCTGCACCTATTCGGATCGGTTAAGTAACGGCGAAAGACTTTCGAGAGCACATCGCGTTGAGTGGAAGCCGAAATTTTGGGCGGTGGATTCGTGCGTTCGTTGCGAAAGTCGTAGAGGACCTGACGCTGCGGCCCTTGAGGTCTTTGCGCAGCCACGGAGACAAACGCCAGTAGCAGGAGGAGGCAAAGAATTGTTTTCATATCCAAAGATTACACTGTTAGAATCAGCGCCGCTATGACTAAATTACTTCTCGCTCTACTCCTGACCACATTTGTTTCCGGTGAAGAATGGTCGCAGTTTCGCGGACCAAACGGCACCGGCGTTTCCGCCACCACTGGACTTCCGGACACCTTTGGACCAGCCAAAAACGTCGTCTGGAAAACTGAACTGCCTTCGGGTCACTCATCTCCGGTGTTAACGAACGATCGAATATTCCTGACGGGGCACGTCAAAGAAAAACTGTTTGTGATCGCGCTCGATCGCCAGAGTGGAAAGCTTCTGTGGCAGAAGGAAGTGCCGCGTGTGCGTGAGGGAAGATTACAAAACGTGAATGGTCCAGCCTCGGCGAGTCCCGTCACTGATGGCTCAAACGTCTACGTATTCTTTCAGGACTTCGGCATGATGTCGTTTGACCGCGACGGCAAGGAACGTTGGCGACTCGCGCTTGGTCCATTCAACATGTTCTACGGCTTTGGCGCCTCGCCGATTCTCGTGGACGACAAAGTTATTCTGCCCGTCGATCAGGACTACCCTTCGTCTTATCTGATCGCGGTGGATAAGAACTCCGGAAAGGTCAGTTGGAAAGTCGAGCGGCCGGTCGTGATCTCCGGTTATTCCACGCCGATCGTTTATCAACCGAAACAGGGACCAAAGCAGATCGTCGTTCCCGAATCATTTCAACTCTCGGCTTACTCGGTCCAGGACGGCAAGCGGGTTTGGTGGGTGCGTGGTCTTGCGTGCGAAATGAAATCGATTGCCAGCCAGGACGGCGAGTACCTCTACATCAACGGCTGGGGCTTCCCGCAGAATCAACCCGGTCAGCAGATCCCGACCATTTCGTTTGAAGAAGGACTCAAGCGATACGACAAGGACAACGATCGACAAGTCGCAAAAACAGAAGCAGTAGGCAACGAGAAGATGGACAAGATTCTGAACGCTGCGTTCGAAGCGTTTGACATGAATCGTAACGAGAAGCTTGATGAAAAAGATTGGGAAGTGTTTCGCGCGATGATGGCGTCGGAGAACGGATTGCTGGCGATCAAGATGGGCGGCACCGGCGATCAAACGGCGACCGCGATTCGCTGGCGTTATCAGAAGCCCGTGCCGCAGGTGCCGTCGACGTTGCTGTACAAGGGCGTGCTTTACATGATTAACGACAGCGGCATCCTGCTTTCGTTTGATCCGGCAACCGGCAACGTGCTGAAGCAAGGACGGCTGCACGGCGCGATCGATAAGTATTTCTCGTCGCCGGTCGCGGCGGACGACAAGGTGTTTCTGATCGGTCAGGGCGGACAAGTCTCTGTCTTGAAAGCCGCGGGCGAATGGGAAGTGCTTGCGGTTAATGAATTGGACGATGAATGCTTCGCCACTCCGGCGATTGCGGACGGCCGCATTTACATTCGAACGCGCAGCGCGTTGTACGCTTTCGGAAAATAAGCCACGGATTTTTCTTGTCACAAAGCGCTAGCCGAGCGGTGTTTATTCCTTTGAGCAGCAAATCCTTCTGATTTTGAGCGGAAATCAGTTGCGAATTAAGCCAAAGGAACAGCATGAAAAAGTTCGGCAGCATCACGGTGCTGTGCGCGTTTGCTCTGTTCGCAGGCGCGTTCCAACTGTCAGCACAAACATCCGCTCCTTCCCCGACGACTGATCCCGCGATCACGGCATTGAGTGTGATCGGAGTGGTGTCTGAGCTCAAGTCAGACACGCACCAGGCAATCGTCACGACCGCCGCGGGCAACCAGGTCACAGTCACACTCGGCGACCGCACGGTCTTCATGCGGATCCCGCCCGGCGAAAAGACCAAAGACAAGTTCATCAAGATCAGCCCGACCGACTTCGGCGTCGGCGATAGTGTATTTGCGCGCGGGCGAATGACTGAGGATCGGAAGAGCATGCCGGCGCTTGAGTTTTACGTGATGAGCAAAGGCGACATCGCGCAGCAACGCGAACGCGAGCGCGAGGAGTGGCGCAAACGCGGGATTGCGGGAACGATCAGCGCGATCAACGCCGACACAAAAGAGATCACGGTCGATTCGCGAAGTGCGGAAGGTCCAAAGCCGGTTGCGATCGCGACGACTGCCGAAACGAAGTTTCGCCGTTACGCGCCCGATTCGATTCGCTTCAGCGACGCCAAGCCCAGCACGATCGGCGAGCTGAAGGTTGGCGATCAACTGCGCGCACTCGGAAACGCGAACGGCGCGAAGTTTAGTGCAGATGAGGTCGTGACGGGTTCGTTTCAAACGATCGCCGGCGCGATTACTGAAGTGAACGTTGACAAGCAGGAGATCAAGATCGACGACGTGCAGAGCAAGCAACCGGTGACGATCGTCGTGAGTAAAGACTCGCTGATGCGTCGACTCACGCCGGAATTGTTAAGCGCGTTGATGCCGCAAAAGAGTGAAACAAAGTCCGGAACACAGTCACCTACAAATACGACGGGCGCAAAAGGCAGCGGCGATCTTCAGGAGATGTTCGATCAACTGCCGGCGCTGTCGCTTGCTGAATTGAAACCCGGAGAGTCGATCCTGATCTCGAGTACGAAGGGCGCGGATCCGGCGCGTGTGACGGCGATCGCGGTCGTTAGTGGTGTTGGTCCGTTGTTGCAAAACAGTCAAGGTGGCCGTCCGGCCGCAGTATCGTTGGGCGCGATGAGTCTCGGTGGGCCGTAAATCGGCCACGGATTACACAGATTTACAGGGAAGAGGGAAACGGAATGTCTTCGAAGATTCTGTTGGTCGTGGTGTGTTTGCTGAGCGTGTTTGTTCATACGAGTTTCGCGCAGCAGCATTTGGGGTCGTTGCGTGGACAAGTGAGTGACGAACTCGGCGCGCTGGTTGTTGGCGCTACCGTGACGCTCGTGGCTGCGGACGGAACGCAAAAGAACGCGACCACAAACAACGACGGTGTTTACATGTTCAGTGGTGTGGCGCCCGGCGCGTATACATTGCGCGTGGTCTCGCCTGGGTTCAGTCCTTACGAAAAGACTGACTTGGCCGTCGCCTCTGGCCCACGCACAACTCACGACGTGCGTCTTGTCGTAACGCTCGAAAAGCAGGTGATCACGATCACCGAAGAGCAGGCGTTGAATACCGATCCGGCAAACAACGCCGATGCGGTCGTTTTGCGGGGGCAGGATCTCGACGTGCTGCCTGACGATCCGGATGCGCTTTCGGCTGCCGTGCAGGCGATGGCTGGACCTTCTACTGGTCCAAGTGGCGGCCAGATTTTTATCGACGGTTTTACCGGCGGCCGGATGCCGCCGAAAGAATCGATCCGTGAAGTGCGCGTCAACCAGAATCCTTTCAACGCTGAAAACAGCGGCGTTGGATTTGGGAACATCGAGATCTTCACCAAACCTGGCGCGGACAAACTGCGCGGCAGCACGTTCTTCAATTTCAACGATGAAAGTTTGAATTCGCGAAACCCGTTTGCGCCAAACCGCGCGCCGTTTCAAGTGCGCTACTTCGGCGGCAGTCTTAGTGGTCCAATCACGAAAGGGAAGTCGTCGTTCTTTATCGACTTTCAGAAGCGCGAAATCGACGACAACGCGATTATTAATGCGACTATTTTGAACTCCAATCTAGTTCCCGGACCTTTCAACGTCGCACTGATAACACCGCAGCGTTTCTTCTCGTTCAGTCCGCGATTCGATTACCAACTGAATCAAGGCAACACGCTGGTGCTGCGCTATTCCTACACCCGCACTCGCGCGGACAACGTGGGCGCTTCAGACTTCTCGCTGCCCGAGCGCGCGTTCAACCGTTCAAATACATTTCAGACGTTGCAGGCAACTGAGACTGCCATTATCAGCCCGATGCTGATGAATGAAACACGGTTCCAGTACCAGCGAAACCGCGCGCAGCAGGATGGCAACAACTCGATACCAACTGTCGTGGTGCAGGAGTCGTTCATCGCGGGCGGCTCCCAAATCGGATTGGCTCACAACGACGAAGATCGCTGGGAGTTGCAGAACTATTCGACGTGGACCCAGGGGCGTCACATCCTGCGGTTCGGCGCACGCGTCCGCGGCGTGAACATTAGCGACTTCTCACCGCAGAATTTCGGCGGCACGTTTACGTTCTCCGGCGGGGAAGCTCCGCAGCTCGATGCAAACAATCAGATCGTCCGCGATGCGAACAACGATCCGGTGTTGATTCCGATCACGAGTCTGGAGCGTTATCGCCGCACGTTGTTGTTCCAGGGTAATCCTGACATGCGTTTGCTTGGTGGCGGTGCGACGCAGTTTTCGATCGCCGGTGGTAATCCCGAAGCATCAGTGAAACAGATCGATCTCGGCGCGTTTGTGCAAGACGAATGGCGCGTGCGTCCCAATCTGACGTTCACCGCGGGTTTCCGTTACGAGCGACAGACAAATATCAGCAGCAACTACAACTTCGCGCCGCGCGTGTTCTTCGCGTGGGCTCCAGGCGGAACGAACGTCGGCGGTAATCCAAACGCGCCTTCGAGCTCGTCGCCCAAGATGGTAATTCGCGGAGGCATGGGCGTCTTTTACGATCGCCTGGGTGAAAGGGCGACGCTGTTCGCGAACCGATTCGACGGGGAGAACCAACTCGATTTCCGCGTCTTCGATCCGGAGCACCTGGACGAGGCTGTGTTTTCACTAAACGGCGTAACGAACGTGCCGACGGCTGATTCGCTGGCTGCGTTTGCTGCGCCACAAATCGTGCGCCGCATCGCTCCTGATTTTCAGGCGCCGACTTTTGTGATGACAGCGATCAACGTCGAACGTCAGTTGCCGTCGAAGTTCACGATGTTTCTTGTCGCGTTCAATTATCGCGGCAAGCATCTGCTGCGTGTGCGAAACATCAACGCGCCTTTGCCGGGCACGTACGATCCGGCAAACCCGGACACCAGCGTGCGGCCGTTCGGCAACATCGGCGACATTTACTATTACGAGTCGAGCGCGAAGTTTAACGACTATCGCTTCTTCGGCGGCGTGCGCCGGCAGATGAGCAAAGGCTTTTCGCTGTTTGCAAACTTCGGCACCGGCAAGGGAAAGACCGACACGGATTGTATCTTTGGATCGATCGGGAGCTGTTTTCCGGCCGATAGTTACGATGCGAGTGACGAATACTCGCGCGTGAGTTTTATTCCGAGTGCAAACTTTTTCTTTGGCGGCACGTTCATACTTCCCCGGTTGAAAGTGAACCTGAATCCGTTCGTCGTTTATTCGAGCGGGCGGCCGTTCAATATCATCACCGGCCAGGACACGAACGGCGATGGATTGTTTACCGAGCGGCCCGCGTTCGCGACGGCCCAGACTGATCCTGCTGACGTAAAGAGAACTAAGTTTGGCGATTTTGATTTAAATCCCGATCCCGGTCAGCCTCTCATTCCGCGTAACTACGGATTGGGACCGAGCTTTTTCTCCGTTAACCTGGGAATCAGCCGCGCGTTTATGTTTGGCAACATGCCCGCATCGGCAGCAGCAGCGCCGGCTGGAGCTGCTTCCGCCGGAGGAGCAGCCAAACCTGCCAATGCACCAGCGCCAGAAAAGCGGTACACGTTAACCTTGTCTGTGAACATTCAAAACCTTCTCAACACAACCAACTTGTCCAATCCAATCGGCAACTTAAGTTCGCCGCGGTTTGGTGAATCAACGTCAGTGTCAGGCAGCTTTGGTTTTGGACCAAGTGGCAGTGCCTCTGCTGGTAATCGACGCATACAAGTTCAACTGCGTTTTGGGTTTTGACAGGATTACAGAATTAACAAGACTTGTTTTTTACCTGGCTGTGTTCGCAATCTTGTAAACCTTGTGAATCCTGTCAAAGTTACTTTTGTAACTTCGCGGCTTCGGCACGGATTCGCTCTTCCTGCTCGCGCAGTTCGGGCGTGAATTCGTCGCCGAATTCCTCCATTTCAAACACCTGGCGGATTTCGAGCTCCGTGCCGCCGTCAAACGGCGCACGCTTTAGCCATTCGACCGCGTCGTCCATCGACTTCACCTGCCACAGCCAAAAACCGGCGATTAGTTCGCGTGTTTCCGCGAATGGTCCATCAGTGACTAATCGGTTGCTGCCGTTGAACTTCACTCGCTTGCCTTTCGACGACGGGTGCAGCCCTTCGCCTGCCAGCATGACCCCGGCTTTCACCAACTCCTCGTTGTATTTGCCCATGTCTGTCAGAATTTGTTCACTCGGCATTACGCCGGCTTCAGAATCTTCGTTCGCTTTTACAATGACCATTACTCGCATTTTTCGCTCTCCTTAATATTTTCGACTTTCACTGGTTAATCGAACGAGCGACAGCCAATTCGACAGTTGAGGGAAAATTTTCTAAGCTGCGTCGAATGATTGTTCACTTGCTCGATGGTACCTACGAGCTGTTTCGGCACTTTTACGGAATCCGTCGATTCAAAAAAACTGATCCGCCACTCGGCGCTGTGTCCGGGGTGCTTGCGACGGTTGCGCAGATGATCGACGAAGGCGCGACCCACATCGGCGTCGCCACCGATCACGTAATCGAATCGTTTCGCAACAAACTGTGGCCGGGTTACAAAACAAGCGCCGGGATGGAACGAGTGCTGTTGGCGCAGTTTGTTCCGCTCGAGGAATCGTTGTTGGCGATGGGCGTGACGGTTTGGCCCATGGTCGACCTGGAAGCTGACGATGCACTGGCTTCCGCTGCTTATCTGGCGGCGAGTGACGAACGCGCGGAGAAAGTTTGTATCTGGACTCCCGACAAGGATCTGGCGCAGTGCGTGGTTGACGATCGCGTCGTGCAGGTCGATCGACGCAGCGGCACGATTCGTAACGCAGAAGGAGTACGCGCGAAGTTTGGCGTCGATCCACAGTACATTGCTGACTATCTCGCGCTGGTGGGTGACTCGGCGGACGGTTATCCGGGGATTTCAGGTTGTGGTCCAAAGACAGCGGCGCAGTTGATCAATCGTTACGGACCAATCGAAGAATTTCCACCAAACGCCCTTAATGAAGCGAATCGGCCGCTCGCGATACTCTTCAAAGACCTGGCGACCTTGAGAACTGATGCGCCGCTGTTTGAGGATGTCGACGAGTTGCAGTGGCGCGGCGCGACACCGGAATTTGAAGCCGTGGCCAAGAAGATTGGCAATCAGCGATTGTTGACGAAGGTACGAAAGCTTGAAAGAAGTCTCGAATAAGCCCCGCTTCGATCGCTCGATTGTCGAAGGTCCATTGCGGCCTGCCGTCTGGAAGATCGCGTGGCCGACGATGCTGACGAATGTGATCGGCGGTTTGCAGGGCATGGTGGACCATGTGCTCGTCGGCAATCTCGTCGGTTACAAAGCCAACGCGGCAATTGGCGTAAGCTGGCAGATCTTTCTCGTCGTCATCGTGTTTATCTCGTCACTGTTTACCGGCATGAGCGTGCTCGTGGCGCGTTTTGCCGGCGCGGGCGACGAAGAGAAAGTGAATCGCACGGTCTACCAGGCTTTTCTCACCGCAATCTTCATCGCGCTCGGCGTGATGGCGCCGATCGGTTATTTCATTTCGCCGAGTCTGTTGAACCTCGTCCACGCGGCGCCGGACGTGAAAGCCGAGGCGTTGCCGTTTATTCGGATCATGTTTGTGTTTAGCCTGGGCATGATGATCTTCTTCATGTTCAGCGGTGCGCTTCGCTCGGCCGGTGATGCGCGCACACCGATGATGCTCGGCATTGCGATGACCGTGCTGAATCTCGTGCTGAACGTGGTGTTGATTCGCGGGCTTGGTCCAATTCCGGCGTTTGGAACAAAAGGCGCGGCGATGGGCACGTGCATCGCGTCGGGTGCGGTGGCGGTTTACTCGCTTGGCAAAATGTGGAGTGGCGACTGGGTCGTTTCGTTTCCGCGCAGCGATTTCAAACCGGACTGGGGAATAATTAAAGCGATCTTTCGCTTCGGCTTGCCGACGGGAATTCAGGGAATCGCG
>DATNJO010000787.1:0-6841 GCA_035603895.1 Pyrinomonadaceae bacterium | reverse complement strand
CGGCGGCATCACCGTGCGCTAACTTCTTACTCGCCTCTTCCATACGGTCTAGTTGCGAGGGATCTAAAACCAAACCACCGATCTCATCGATCAATCGATCTCCACTTAACTCCTGCTGCACGATCATTCGCGCCGCCCCTGCCGCCTGCAACGCCTCCGCGTTCTTGCGCTGATGATCGTCCGCCGCATAAGGAAACGGAATCATGATCGACGCCTTTCCAGCAGCGATTAACTCCGCCGTCGTCGTCGCCCCCGCGCGACAGATCACCAAATCCGCCTCGGCGAAGTCGTTCATCATGTTGTCAATGTAGCTGGTTACTTCAGCGTGTTCGTTCCAACCCGCCGCCGCGTATCCAGCTTTCACTTTTTCAAAATCCGCCGGACCAGTCTGGTGCTTGATCCGCAATTGAACCGGTAACGACTTCAACCCCGGCAACGCCGCCACCATCGCCTCGTTGATCGCGCGCGCGCCTTGCGATCCGCCAAAGATCAACAACGACAACTTGCCCGCCTCGCGATGCTTCGCCGGTATTTCAAAAAACTCGCGCCGCACCGGATTGCCGGTCACGACCGCTTTACCGCGAAAGTAAGGCAACGCCTGTTCGAACGACACGGCCGCACGATTTACAAAACGCGCCAGCACGCGGTTGGTCCAACCCGGCAACGCGTTTGACTCCATCACCAGCGTCGGCCGGCGCATCAACGCCGCCATCAGTACGACCGGACCGGAAACATAACCACCCGCGCCGACAACCACATCCGGACGAAACTCGCGAATCACGCGTCCAGCCGATACAAAACTCTTCGGCAGAATCACCACACCCTTCATGCGCGCCACGAGACTGACGTTCTTCAGTCCCGCACTGTCAATGAGCGTTAACTCAAATCCCGCCTTCGGCACGAGCTTCGTTTCCAAACCGCGCGCGGTGCCGACGAAGCGCACTTTCGATCCCGGATCGCGCCGCATAATTTCCTGCGCCACGGCGATTCCCGGATAAATATGTCCGCCAGTGCCGCCCGCTGCGATCAGAACGTTCATTGTCAATTGCCAATTGCCGATTGCCGATTTAACTCCGGCGGCCGCTTACTAAAATCGACAATCGGCAATCGAAAATCGGCAATGGTTCCACTCGCGTGCTGCGAGACCTTCAACAAAATTCCGACCGCTGCAAGTGTCGGAACGAGCGACGATCCTCCGTACGAAATAAACGGCAACGGGATTCCCTTCGTCGGCACGAGCGAAAGCACCACACTGATGTTGAAGAGCGCCTGCGCAACGATGCTCGTCACGATACCGAGACTCAGCAACATTCCGAATCTGTCAGGCGCGAGCAACGCCGTGCGTATGCCACGCCAAAGAAACAATGCAAACACCGCGACCACCGCGAGCGCCCCGACCAGTCCCAACTCTTCGCCGATCACAGCAAAGATGAAATCCGAATGTGCAAACGGCAGGAACAACATCTTCTGTTTACCCTGCGCGAAGCCGAGCCCCTGTGGTCCACCTGATCCGACCGCGATCAACGACTGCACCACCTGAAAACCCGCACCTTGCTGATCGGCCCACGGATCGAGAAACGTGATCAGGCGCTTGAGTCGCCACGGGACGAAGATCAGTAACCCCGCGGCCACTACTAACGCCGGCGCCGCGGCCATTGCGAGATGAAGTACACGCGCGCCAGCCGCGTAGATCATTACGACAAAAATGAACGCGAGCATCATCGCCGTACCGAAGTCCGGCTCGATCACGACTAACCCGGCGAGAAATGCCGTGACTACGCCGCACGGAATGAATGTGCGCCACAAGTCGCCTTCTTCACCCGCGCGTTTCTCGAGGAAGTACGCGAGAAAAATTATCAGCGCCAGTTTCGAAACTTCCGACGGTTGCAACGAAACGCCGGGAAGTTTGATCCAGCGATGTGCACCGTTGCTGCTGCTGAAACCAAAGACAGAAAACAGAGCGATGCTTGTCAGCAAAAGCAATCCTAGAACGATCGTACGGTTTTTTAGTTGCTGATAGTTGAACTGCATCATCAACAACATGACGCCGAAGCCAATCACTACCCACACGCCCTGCTTTAGCACGTAAAAGAATTGGTTGCCGTTCTCCTTCGCAGCCATCACGGCTGACGCGCTGTAGACCATCACCACGCCGAAGAGCGCGAGGCCGGTGGTCGCCGCGAAGAGCCATTTGTCTGGGGCTAGTTTGCGTGCCATATCACCGCGTAAATTCTTTCCCCGCAAAGGCGCCAAGACGCAAAGTGAGTCTCGAGTTCATCATCCTTCTTTCCGCCTTTGCGCCTTTGCGGGAAAACTGTCTTCTAAATTCGTGACTTCGGCTTTGAATACTTTCCCTCGATGTTCGAAGCTGTCGAACATATCGAAACTTGCGCATGCGGGCGCAAGTAAAACCACATCACCCTTTTCCGCAGACTCGAAGGATTTCGCGACCGCCTCTTTCATGTCAGTCGCGCGTTCGACAGCCGCGTATTCGCCCAACTCATTCGCGATCGTCCCGGCGTCTTCTCCGATCAGCACGAGCTTTCGCACTTTGTCGCGCACTAGCGGCGCCAGCGGTGCATAAGGAGCTTTTTTTCCTTTGCCACCGAGTATCAAAACAACCTGGCCCGTGTCAGTTGCAAACGCTTCGAGCGCTTTCAACGTGGCGTCAACACTCGTCGCTTTTGAGTCGTTGTAAAACCTGACGCCTGCGATCTCGTCGACAAACTCGAGCCGGTGCTCGACCGGATTGAACTCCCGGACCGTCTCACGCATCGATTCAAACATCGATTCAACCTGGGCGCCCGCTGCGATTCCTACTGTCAAAGCAGCAGCGACGTTCTCGGCGTTGTGCAAACCGCGCAACTTCATCTCACTCACGCGCAACAAATCCTGTTCGCCTTCGTCCCAACGAAAAACCAGTTCGTCGCCGCGAAGAAAAACTCCTCGTTCCAGCTCTTGCCGCACGCTGAAGGTCATTACTTTCGCTCGCAACCCATCCGCCCACGACGAAACCGTTTCGTCATCCGCGTTCAGCACCGCGACGTCATCTTCCGTCTGGTTCATGAAGATGCGATGTTTAGCCGCTGCGTAGTCGTTGAACGTTTCGTAGCGATCCATGTGGTTCGGCGTGACATTCAACACAACCGCGATCGACGGACGAAACGTTTTGATCGTCTCCAATTGGAAACTCGACAACTCAACGACCGTCCAACCATCGTCTTGCGAACTCTCCACCATCGAGATCAGCGCGCGGCCGATGTTTCCGCCGACCTGCACTTTGAATCCAGCATCACGCAACAACTCGCCGATCAGCGATGTCGTTGTCGTTTTTCCGTTACTGCCGGTGATGGCAACGATTCGTCCTTTCAAAAAACGTGCGGCGAGTTCCACTTCGCCGATAACTTCCGCGCCGGCTCGTTCCGCATAACGAATCGGAATAATCGTCGCCGGAACACCCGGACTCACCACGACCAGTTCGATCTGGTCCAATAACCAACTCGGCGCTTCACCCGGCAACAACCCAACACCGATCTCTTTCAACTCCAACGCTTCCGCGGACCACTTCTCGCTCGGCTTCTGATCGTTGAGCGCCACAATCGCGCCCCGTTCCACTAGAAACCTCGCCGCCGCAATCCCGCTGCGCGCCGCCCCGATTATCAAAACCTTTTTGCCCGCTAGTTCCACGACTCACCTAACGCCGAAGGCGTTCGCTAATTTCAGCCCAGGGTTGCTGCAACCCTGGGGATCTTATGTACCTCACAAATCCAACTCTGTAAGGAGTTCGCCAACACCTTCAGCGTTCTATGCGCTTTGTATGTTCTTTACCCAGGGTTGTTTCCAACCCTGGGCTGAAACTCGCCGACGCTTTCAGCGTCAACGGCAGCTTCTGTCGACTACACAGTCAACGACGTAACGCACAGTCCACGCCTACCGCAGCTTCAACGTCGACAGACTCAACAACGCAAACAGAATCGCGAGGATCAAGAATCGAAAGACGATCTTCGATTCCTTCCAATCCTGCATTTCAAAGTGGTGATGCAACGGCGTCATCCTGAACAAACGCCTTCCAGTGCCGGTCGTGCGTTTCGTCATCTTGAACACGCTCACCTGCAACATCACCGACACCGCCTCGATCACAAAAACACCACCCACCATCAACAACATGAACTCCTGTTTGGTGAGCACGGCCACCGTTCCCATCGCACCACCAATTGCCAAACTTCCCACATCGCCCATGAATACCTGCGCGGGTGGCGCGTTGTACCAGAGAAACCCGAGACTCGCGCCGACCATCGAGCCGCAAAAGACAGTTAACTCGGCGGCTTCAGGACGATGAGTAAGTTCAAGATAGCCGGCCCAACGCGCGTCGCTGCTGAGATAGGTGAAACCGGTCAGCGCGCCCATCGCGATCACCGTGATGCTGATCGCCAACCCGTCCAAACCGTCAGTCAGGTTCACCGCATTTGACGAACCCAACAGCACGACCGCAATCAACACCAAATACAAATAGGGTCCAATCCAACTCGGCCCGTAAGGTCTGGCTGTCGCTTTGATGAACGGAATACTGATATTCCAGGAGTAGTCGTTGCCTCCCCAAAATCTGGTTGACAAAAACAGCACCGCCCAAACCATCACCGCCACCAGCAACTGCGCCAGCAACTTTTGCCGTCCCGTTAACCCAAGACTGCGCTGCTTCGCGATCTTCGAGTAGTCGTCAACAAAACCAATCACTCCAAAAAACAACGTCGCGATCATCGCGGTCCAAACGTAAACACTCGACAAGCGCGCCCACAACAACGTCGAGATCAAAACTGAACCCACGATCAGCACGCCGCCCATCGTCGGCGTACCGCGCTTGACCATGTGTCCCTGCGGGCCTTCTTCGCGAATCTGCTGGCCCACGTTCAATCTTCTCAACCACTCGATCAGCTTGCCGCCGAAGATGAGCGAGATGAGCAACGCCGTGATCGTCGCGTACGCAGTGCGAAACGTGACGTACTGAAAAACGTTGAGGGCCTTTACGAGATACCAATCCTTATCTTTAAAGTGAGTGAAGAGCAGCTCGTAAAGAAGGTAGTAGATCATTGACGATTGCCGATTTCCGATTGCCGATTTTGTGCTTCTTGTGCCTCTTTGCGGCCGATGTCTTCGCCCGCTAACGGAAAGCGTTCCTTCAATGCGTTGATCACTTTTTCCGTCGCAACACCCCTCGATCCCTTCACCAAAACCAGGTCGCCCTCCTTGACCTCCTTGACCACTTCCGCGGCGGCTTCTTCGGACGAGTTAAAAAATCGAACGTCCGAAAGTCCCGCCTCTTGTGCTCCCGCCATGATCTCCTTCGCCAGGCCACGCACTCCCCAAAGCAGATTCACGCCGGTCTCTGCTATCTCGCGTCCGGCAGCGCGGTGCAATGACGCTTCATCCGGACCAAGCTCCAGCATCTCTCCGGCGATCACTAACAAACGCTTGCGGCCCTCACGGGCTTCAACCATCGTCCGCACCATGTTCAGCAACGAACGCGGGTTCGAGTTGTAAGAGTCGTCGATAACCGTGAACCCGGCCGCGAAGTCGACGATCTCACCACGCATCTTCGGCGGACGCGCCGTGCCCAACGCGTTCGCGATCTCCTGCGCCGACAATCCAAACGAAACGCCAACCGTGGCCGCAGCCAGGGCGTTGCTCAAATTGTGATGACCGCTCATCGACAACTCCGTGCGCGCTTCACCATTCGGGGTCAACAAACGAAACCGAACCTTGCCTAACGAACGCGTGTCGATATCCGCTGCCGAAACATCCGCCGGATTTGTTATTCCAAACGTCAACGTTTTGCCAGCGTGTTTCTCGCGCATCTTCATGACTAACGCGTCATCCGCATTCAAGATGGCCGTCCCACTCGGTTTCAAACCTTCGATCAATTCTGCTTTCGCCGCCGCGACGTTCTCGATCGTGCCGAGATACTCGAGATGAACTGGCGCGACCATCAACTCGACGCCAACGTCAGGCGGCGTGATGCGGGTCAACCGCTGAATCTCATGTGTCGGCGACGACATGCCCATTTCCAAGACCGCGAGATCGAATTGATCGGGTGTATTGCCTTCGCTGACCATCCGCAAAACCGACAACGGCAGACCGAGACCGTTGTTGTAGTTGCGCTCACTCTTCAACACGCGATGACCAGCCGACTTCAGCACGTGAGCTGTTAACTCTTTCGCCGTCGTCTTGCCGGCGCTGCCCGTGATCCCCACAACGGGTTTGTCCCACGCTTCGTAAACGCGATGCGCAAGCTGTTGCAACGCGGCTATCGCGTCTTCAACCACGACGAGCCGATCGCGCATCGCTTCCAACTCCGGATCCCCGTTGACACGATCTGCGCGCGCCACCGCTGCAATCGCGCCGCGTTCAATTGCTTCACCGATGAAACGGTGCGCATCGACAAACTCGCCGTTGAAACCGGCGCGGGCGTAGTCTTTTTGCGAAAGCGCGAAAAAGAGTTCACCCGCGCCGACAGAACGCGAGTCAATCGAAAAGCCGGTAATTATTTTGTCAAACATCGGGGCGCCTGAATTCGTCGTTTCCGCGCCCATCAAAACTGCTGCCTCTCGAACGTTCACGTGATTACGGCCTCTTCTCGCTCCTCTAGCAGCGCCGTGGCAAATTCGCGCGACGGCTCATCCATATCGTATTTGGGGGAACGATGTTGCCGGAGGGTTGAACGCTGACTGCGTAGTCGTCGTCTGCAATCAGCAATGCCGTAGTGTACGTCATTTTCCGGCATCTCTTCATCTGCACCTCGGACCGCGGGCGGCTCGCCCGCAACGCTACGAAACAGGTGCTGCCG
>DATNJO010000786.1:0-3309 GCA_035603895.1 Pyrinomonadaceae bacterium | reverse complement strand
CGCACAGGTCGAAACGACGCGACACCAGGAGCAACAGGTTCGCGAAGAGTTGGAATCGCAGGCGGCGGCGATCGGCGGTCTGATCAGTTCGCAGATATTGCGCCGGCCGGTTCAATAAGTTAGTCGAATCTCACATCGTTAACACGGAAATGATGATACTCGCGTTCGCAGAAGGAACGAGCATTTTCAACTATCCAGGCCTTGAGCTGTGGAAGTTTCTCAACCTGGCGATCTTTCTTGCCTTCGGCATCTACATTTTGCGGCGCCCGATCAGTGAAGCTCTAAGCACGCGGCGTGATGCTATTAAGAAGGAACTGGTCCAGGCGCAGGAACAGAAAGCACTCGCAGTTGCGAAGATGGCCGAGGCCGACTCACTGTTGAGTAGAGTCGATACCGACGTCCGCGCAATTACAGAACAATCACACAAGGAAGCCGAGTCAGAGAAGCAACGAGTTGCTGCCGCGGCCGCACGCGAGCTTGAGAAACTAAAGCAACAAGCAGAACGCGAAATGGATAACGCCGCCAAGATCGCGCGTAAATCGCTGCGACAGTTTTTGGCGCAGAAGAGCGTTGAGGTCGCGCGCCAGAGAGTCCGCGGCGAGATGAGTCCTGAAGCCGACCGGCGATTGATCGAGGAGAGCATCGGTGAATTGAGGAGGGCCAGAGTTTGAGCATACAGACGGTCGCGCGCCGGTACGCGTCAGCTCTCGCCGATGTGGTCATCGAGCGCCGCGAGGAACGAGAAGTCCAAAAGGAAATCGAAGTCTGGGCTTCAATGATCGACAGTAATCCGCAGTTGAGAGAAGTCTTCGCTAATCCCACTGTCGCTTACGAACAAAAACAATCCGTACTCGAGGAGTTGATCTCCCGCACGCGCGTCAGGGAAACAACCGCCAGCTTTCTGCGCGTACTGCTAAGAAATCAGCGGCTGGCCCAATTGCCGGAAGTTGCAGGGCGGTTTGGTCACATTCTTGACGAGCGCGCCGGCGTAGTGGCAGCAGAGATCACAACAGCGAGACCGATTCCGGAAGAGTTGAAGAAGGCGCTGCACGACACACTCGCATCCGCGACCGGGCGAACAGTGCGCCTGACCTTTGCCACTGACGAAGCGATCATCGGTGGTCTTGTCGCACGCATCGGTTCAACCGTATTCGACGGATCCGTGGAAAACAATCTTGGGCGTTTGGCGGAGGACCTTGTCGGCAGCTAAGCGAGCGAAGTCTAGAGGACATTATGGAACCAATTAGAGCCAGCGAAATCAACGAAATCATTCGCAAACAGATCGAAAACTTCGATACCGGTGCGACCGTCACCGAAGTCGGAAGCGTGATCAAGATTGGCGACGGTATCGCCGAGATCCACGGCCTCGAGAAAGTCATGGCCGGCGAACTGCTCGAGTTTCCGCACGACGTTCGCGGACTGGCGCTCAACCTCGAAGAAGACAAAGTCGGCGCCGTGTTGTTCGGCGACTTTCAGACGATCCGCGAAGGAGACCTGGTCAAACGTACCGGACGCATCATGCAGGTGCCCGTCGGTGAAGCATTGGTCGGACGCGTGGTAGACGTGCTCGGCAATCCGATCGACGACGCTGGTCCAATTGTCACTGACCACTACTACCCGGTCGAGCGTATCGCCCCCGGCGTGGTCGACCGGCAGCCGGTGAAAGAGCCGCTGCAAACTGGTCTCAAGGCGATTGACGCGATGGTGCCAATCGGCCGCGGTCAACGCGAGCTGATCATCGGCGACCGTCAAACAGGAAAAACCGCGGTTGCTGTCGACACAATCATCAACCAAAAAGGAAAAGATGTAGTCTGCATTTACGTCGCGATCGGTCAGAAGGCGTCTACCGTTGCTCAGGTAGTGAGGACGCTGCAAGACTTCGGCGCGATGGACTACACGATCGTCATCAAGGCGACTGCTTCAGATCCCGCGGCGATGCAGTTTCTGGCGCCATACTCCGGCGCTGCGATGGGCGAGTACTTCCGCGACAACGGCAAGCACGCGCTGACGATTTACGACGACCTCTCGAAACAGGCCGCCGCATATCGCGAGATTTCGTTGCTGCTGCGCCGGCCACCGGGCCGCGAGGCGTACCCGGGCGACGTTTTTTATCTCCACTCGCGTTTGCTCGAGCGTGCCGCAAAACTTTCCGACCTTAAAGGCGGCGGTTCGTTGACGAGTTTGCCGATCATCGAAACACAAGCGGGCGACATCTCGGCGTACATCCCGACCAACGTGATCTCGATCACCGACGGACAGATTTTCCTCGAAGCCGACCTTTTCAACAGTGGCTTCCGTCCGGCAATCAACGTCGGTAACAGCGTGTCGCGCGTCGGCGGTTCCGCGCAGATCAAGGCGATGAAGCAGGTTGCCGGAACGCTGCGTCTCGACCTTGCGCAGTTCCGCGAGTTGCAGGCGTTCGCGCAGTTCGGTTCCGATCTCGACAAAGCGACGCAAGCACAGTTGGCCCGTGGACAACGTCTCACCGAGATTCTGAAGCAACCGCAGTATCAGCCGATGGACGTTGAAAAACAGGTGCTCGTGATCTGGGCCGCGACCAACGGCTACACCGACGACATCGCGGTGGAAGATGTGAAGCAGTTCGAAACGAACCTGCTCAAGTTTGTTGAAAACTCACATCCGGGCGTGCTCGCCGCGATCGCGGAAAAGAAAACTCTTACGGACGAGATCAAAAACGATCTCAAACAAGTTCTGGAAGACTTCAAAGACGACTGGCGGAAGCAAGCTGCGGGTGATTACACCCCAGCTCCCGTAACACGGGCTTCGGCCGCAGCGGCGCCACAACCGGCGTAAACGATCAGCGATGCCTAATCTTCTCGACATTCGCCGGCGTATCAAGTCGGTCAAAAACACGCAGCAGATCACGAAAGCCATGAAGATGGTCTCGGCTGCGAAGCTCAGGCGCGCGCAGGATCGCGTCGTCACGGCCCGTCCATTTGCAAACAAGATGGGCGAGGTTTTAGGCGAACTGGCGAAGCGAACTGACGAAGACTTTCATCATCCACTACTCGACCTCCGCGGCGATCAGCGTTACCTGCTGGTCCTGATCACTGCCGACAAAGGATTGTGCGGCGCTTTCAACACAAACCTGACGAAAGCCGCGCAACAGTTCATGCGCGACAATGCCGACAAGCAGATCGAACTGTTTGCGATTGGGCGCAAGGGCCGTGATTTCTTCCGCAACCGCCGCGCGGTAATCGACGCGGAATACATTGGTCTAACAGGCAAAGGACGCGTCGAGTTTTCCGAAGCGCTCGAAGTCGCGCGGTCGATCATCAAGCTTTACAC
>DATNJO010000785.1:0-5862 GCA_035603895.1 Pyrinomonadaceae bacterium | reverse complement strand
AAACAAGCAGTCACCTTAAAACCCGACAATGCAGACACGCACTTTCAACTGGCGCTGGCTTACAAAGCCCTTACTCGCTGGGAGAATGCAGCCGAAGCATTTGAAAAATCGATCGAACTGAAGCCCGAGAATCCTTCGACTCATTATCAATTGGGCCAGGTTTACGAAAAGCTCGATGACACCGACGCCGCGTTCAATACTTACCGAGAGGCGGTTAGGCTCAATGCCGATTATTCCTTGGCTCATTACGCTCTCGGCTTATTGCACATCAAGTTGGGAGATCCGGATGCAGCCAAGAGTGAATACGAGATTTTGACAACTCCCAATAAGAAGCTTGCCGACCAGTTGTATGAACGGATTTACGAATGACTTCGGCGCCACTCCGTGCCCGTTTAGAACAAGCCGCGAAGTCTCGCTTGATTTGCTGGCCTCTCGAATCAAGTAAAACTCCATTCAGAGGGTACAAAAAGGGAAGTTCGTAGTTTTACTTCCAATTCGTTTGCAGTTTACTTGACCGGACGTTCTGTAGTCTCTTCCTCATGTAGAGTCTGCGTCTGATAATAGAGATTATGCTCTTTAGGGCTTTGCCTTAAAAACGTCTTTTGCCTCAAAAAGCAGATTGACCGAACCGGATTGTCGGTTTGTGGCACGCCACTCATTCACGAAATATCTCGCCTCAGACTTTCAAGAAACCGGGTTGCTTGTTCTTCCATCCGTTTCAATTCTGCGTCCGGCATCTCGCCTTGCAGTTCATTCCAGATCGCAAACGCGGCTTTCACGTCTGTCTCCCGTAAGAGCGTTACTGCCTGTTCTTTGGTTAGTGAGCCGTTGGCTATGAGCGTTTCGATTAGACCACGCAGAACGACCGCAAACGCCGCAAGCTGGCCTTTGATTTCAGGTTCGCTAGTCGGAAATAGGTCAAGCTGTTTCTCTGAGTGATCCACGGCGGCATTTTACGCAGCCTTTGCGTTGCGTCGCGGCTTGTTCCAGTAGGGACTTTTGCACTTAGGACAGACACGCGGTTCGGATTTGGGATCAGCATCACGAGGAATCCATTCATGCTCGCAACGCTCGCAGATATAGACAGTAACTTTTCGAGTTTGTTTAGCCATCGCGGGCAATATACGGACTCAAATATATTACTGTCAAGTACATATTTTGCTGGACGGTCTATGTACTCTATAGTAATATATCCGCTCAATAAAATCCCGACTGAGCGAGGCACTCACACAATGGAACCAAGAGAGATGAAAGGCTTGGAAATCGCAGCTAAATCAAGAGTGATCCGTAAGGGTAAATCTAACCTTTGGCTAGTTCCCTCACAGGCTGGACGCGAAGAAAAGTACACCGTCGCCATGAAGGACGAAAAGCCGGAATGCACTTGCCGGGATTTCGAGTTTCGCGCCACGAAATGCAAACACATTTTCGCCGTTGAATACACGATCCAGCGCGAGCAAGCGGCGGACGGCACGACGATCACAACCGAGACGGTCAAGGTCACGCGCAAGACCTACACGCAGAATTGGCCCGCGTACAATGCCGCTCAGACTAACGAGAAGTCACAGCTACAGGCGTTGCTTTACGAACTGTGTAAAAACCTTCCTGAGCCTGAGCAACGGCGCGGAAGGCCGCGCCTGTCGCTGGCTGACATTATCTTTGCCAGCACGTTCAAGATTTACTCCACCGTTTCAGGCCGTCGCTTTCAGAGTGATTTGCAGGAAGCAAACCGACGCGGTTATCTGTCAAAGATGCCCTCGTACAATTCAGTCTTTCGCTACTTGGAAGCCGAAGCCCTCACGCCTTACCTGTATGAATTGATCGCGGCTAGCGCGATGCCGCTCAAATCAGTCGAGAGAGATTTTGCTGTTGACAGTAGCGGATTCAGCACCGGCCAGTTTACGCGCTGGTTAGATGTGAAGTACGGCAAAGAAGAAGATCGACGCATGTGGCTCAAGGTGCATTTGATGTGCGGCGTCAAAACGAACATCGTCACGAGCGTCGAAGTCAGCGACGGTTACGCAAACGATCATGGATATTTCAAGCCGCTGGTTGACAAGGCCGCTGAGTGTGGTTTCAAGCTAGGAGAAGTCTCAGCCGACAAAGCCTATTTGAGCGGAGCGAACATTCTAACGACTTTGCGGCACAAGGCGATTCCTTACATACCGTTCAAGATCAACTCCAAAGCGCAGAGCGACTATGGCCCAAAGTCAACGGTCTGGACTCGGATGCTGAGTTTCTACAACGACAACCGCGAAGAATTTTTGACGCACTATCACAAGCGGTCCAACGTGGAAACCACGTTTCACATGATCAAGTCAAAGTTTGGGCAGAGACTACGCAGCAAGACTTTAACGGCGCAGATAAACGAAGCACTGTGTAAGGTGCTTTGTCATAACCTCTGTGTAGTTATTCAATCGGTTCACGAGTTAGGAATTGAAACAGATTTTGCGAATGAGGAAGCGGCATAATGCTAACGCTAAAGACCTAAGTTGAGTTGGTTGGATTTTGCTCGCGATCCTAGTTTCGTTGGCGTGTGAAACTCCTGCTTACCTTCGAGTATTTCACCGATTGTCAGTAGTTGTATTCGTGGATAACCGACATCACGATACTCGAATAATCCGGCTCTAGCCGCTTCTTCTTTCATTGCTTTGCTAGGGTCTTTGAGTGAGATAAATCCCGCTAACGCGCAACCGTTTTGCTCTCGTTCAAGTACGCCTCTTAGATCGCGAATGTCAGTCGGTCTAATGCCACCACCCTTGACCGATAACAGCATCTCTTTCAGTCCTTTTTCAGTCTCAAAATAAATGCGGCCGTCAATGCCTTTGTCCGCGACCTTTTTTTGCATCGGAAAGCCGCCCACTCGCTCAACCGCCCAGTGCTGAAACTGGAAAGGATCACGCTGAAAAAGATGAACAGCCTGTTCCACGCTAACGGGAATGCCATCTACTTCAAAGTCCTTACCTTCCGAAAGTCGATACCGCTCGGATAGGATTTCCCGAATGAGTTTTATGGCGAGGATCGCAATGTCGCACCCGATCCAATTTCGGTTTGTCTGCTCTGCCGCATACACCGTAGTGCCACACCCGCAAAACGGATCAAACACCACGTCACCCTCATTACTCGAAGACATGATGATGCGTTCCAGCAATGGAAGGGGCTTTTGAGTCGGATAGCCTAGTCGTTCTTCTGCGAGGCTGTGAATAACTTTAACGTCGGTCCATATATCTTGCAGGGGTATGCCCTTCGCGTCTTCGAGTAACCGCTTACCCTGTGGCATCCCGCCTTCTTTTTTGGGCCAGTGGATCAAGCCCGCTTCGTCTAGCTTGTCGAACCTTTCAATAAACGGATACTTGGATAAATCATCGCCCGTTAGTGCTTCGTATTTCTCATAGAAGTATGAAGGCGTCTGCCAGTGTCGTCCGCGCTCTGTTGGATCGTATCCACGCCACGGCAGTCCTGAGTCACCCTTTCGGGTTCCCGGACCAGTAAGATCCGTTCGTCGCCAACGGCGACCGCCATCATCCTTGTGAGTAAAGAAGGCGTCTATATATTTTTGATCGTATGGACCAAACTGTTCATTCCAGGTATATCGATCAGATTTTGTGTAGAAGAGGATCGTATCGTGAATTGGGCCATAGCGTTTAGCGCCGCTATGTGCGCTGGTTCGTTTCCAGATTATCTCGCTGCGGAAATTTTCATGCCCAAATATCCCGTCCATCATTACTTTGATGTAGTGGCTTGCCGTTGGATCGCAATGCAGATAAATCGATCCGGTGTTCTTTAGAATGACCCTCATGTGCATGAGTCTTTGCACCATGTAGATCAGATAAGCCAGCAAGTGAGGCTGCGTATTTCGTAGAGCACGAATCCATAACTTCCAAAACTCAACGTAGTAATCTTCTATGCCGTACTCTGCCATCAAAACTGGCATCCGTATCGCCAGATCCTCTTTTTGGGCGTCCATTTCCCACGTATCACAGAACGCCTCTGCCTGTTCGGGTACTGGTTTCCCGGTAAGGGTCTTGTAGAGCAGGTTGTAATTCTGCTGAGACTTGAATGGCGGGTCTGGGTAAATCAGATCAACAGACGCGCTCGGCATCTGTTGCATGATGGTGAGATTGTCGCCGTAATATAGGTGATTCACGCGACCAGTGCTCTTAGGGAAGTCGGGCGCTTTACCGCATGGATAGCCTACTAACTTACAACGCTCGTGAGTTTAACTTTTTAGAACTAGCACGGCAAATAAATTTTCGCTTGTCAATTAACCCTTGCATAGATGAAACAATGTCTCTATAGTGTTTCGCCTCGCTAGAGGCGGGACTGGCAAGTGTTGACGCACTCACCAGCCCCTACACAGAACGAATCCTGTTAGGAGGACTCGGCCCATGCCGAATAAAAATAACATTACAAGCTACGAACCCGCAGCAAAGACCACGGTGGACTTGCTCGAATTGAGCAAAACCCCGGATATTGTGAGTGATGCGATTCTGGAAACGCTGATTGAAATGTCAGCCGAAACCAGAATTAACATTTGGCACCAAGAAACAGGTATCAGTGTGGAGTCATTAACCGCGCTGTATAGCATGTATGAAACAGGTGCGGGATTCCGCCGCATGAGGTTGTACGGTGAATATGAAGCCGGACGGCTTTACCGGCGACGGTTGAAACATAAGTAGGGGCCAGCAGGTCTAAGCTTGGACCTTTCCCTCAAAACAAGTTGACCGCGATTCGCGGTTCGGATGATCGGTCAACTTGATTTTTGAGGCAAAAGACGAGGTTTAGACAATTATGAGGCAAAGCCGCTCTTTAGGGCTTTGCCTTTTTAATGGGTAATAAAATGGAAAGTGTCGATCCTGTAGTAAAAATCATTTCGACTGACTGTAAGTTGGTCCAGCAACTTCTTGCCGCTATGCCCACGTTCGGTATACGCTTAGCGTTCCTATGTCGCCATCCCTCATTGGACAATATCTCGCTGCAATTTGGGCGGACTGGGCTAGCAGAATGAGCGGTATCGCAGGGTTGATACTTCTTGGCGTTGCTTTGGTCTTCCGACTAACCGAAGTCGCTCAAGCTCGCTATTGGATCGGCGCGGCAGTCGTATGCTATGTGATTGCGTCGTTTCAAGCGTGGAAGCGGGAGCGACAGACTATTACCAAACTTCAAGGCGAGATCGGGAGTCTTCGGCAAGGCGTTGAAGGTCTGACTCAAGCTGAGGGCGCAACGTCCTTAACGCCGGAACAGATCGTAGGCGTCTATAAGGATCGCACAACCTTACAAGGCGAAAAACTCGCCTCAACCTACGTTGGCAAATGGATGACTGTTTCGGGGGTAGTAGAAGACATTTCCCGGCAGGGTTCAGAACTTGTGGTGACGTTTTTCAGCGGCCAGTCGCCTGTGCTTATCATGATGCAATTTGCGAAAGATTTGGTTGAACCGGTATCAGCCCTCTCAAGAGGCGATACCGTAGCCGTGCGGGGGAAAATCCAAAGAATACAACCCAGACTCCTGCTGCTTGAGAGTTGTGAGTTAGTGAAATTCTAAGGGCGCAGCGAGCGCCATCGCTAATTCGACAGCGCAGCCTCGAAAGTCGATTCAATCCCTAACTCGTGAACGCTCTGGATCACTACGCAAAGGTTATGACAAAGCACCTTACACAACGCCTCATTTACCTGTGCTGTGAGCGTCCGACTACGCAGCCGTTGACCAAACTTGGACTTGATCATGTGGAACGTGGTTTCGACGTTCGATCGCTTGTGATAGTGCTGTAAAAACTCCGCACGATACCTTTGCCTTAAGATCAACTCATACAGGTACGGTGTCAAATGCTTCTGATTCAAGGTACTTGAACACGCTGTTGTAGTG
>DATNJO010000784.1:0-4538 GCA_035603895.1 Pyrinomonadaceae bacterium | reverse complement strand
AGAAGACAAACATTTTCCTTGTGCATTTTTGTGTCTTCACTACCCTATGTAGATATTGATATATACCGATACCTATATGGGCAGGAACTATCTTTCATACACCATGGCGCTGATCTTACAGGTCGTCGAACACGGCTATCGCTACGGCTTCGACATCATGACTGTCACCGGGCTCGCCAGCGGCACTGTCTATCCCGCGCTTCGGCGGCTCGAGGACTCAGGCTTCGTCGCTTCCAGGTGGGAACGCGCAAGTGTCGCGCAAGCAGCCCAGCGCCCGCCACGCAAGTATTACGAAGTAACAAAGACAGGACGAACTGCGCTTGCCGAAGCACGCCAACGCTTTCGGCTGCTCGCGCAAATCGAACCATTCGCAACCACCAAACCCGCAACGCAGAAAGGCTGACTCGAAAACCGTGCCCGGCGCGAACGCAAAAAGCCCGTGGCTCTGGCTCATCACGCTCATCGGCGTGATCGTGCCGCGGCGTTTGCGCGCCGACTGGCGCCAGGAGTGGGAAGCGGAGTTACTGCACCGCGAGATGCTCTTGGCCCAGTGGCATCAACTTAACTGGCGCACCAAGCTCAGTCTGCTTTCACACAGCGCCGGCGCCATGATCGATGCCCTCTGGTTGCAGCCGAGAAGATGGGAGGACGCAATGATTCAGGACCTGCGCTTCGGCGTGCGAATGTTACTCAAACACCGTGGCTTCACCACCATCGCGATCCTTTCGCTCGCGCTCGGCATCGGTGCGAACACCGCGATCTTCCAACTACTCGACGCAGTCAGACTGCGCATGTTGCCGGTTAGAGCACCGCAGGAACTGGTCGAGGTTCGCATGGCTGACATGGAGGCCGCGCGCGGCGGAATCTGGCGCGAGCCGTCGGTTACGTTTCCGATCTGGGAACAGATTCGCGATCGGCAACAGGCATTTTCCGGAGTCTTCGCGTGGGGCACTGACACTGCGAATCTCGCTCCCGGTGGCGAGGTGCGCCGGGCTCGAATGCTTTACGTCAGTGGCGACTTCTTCAACACGCTCGGTGTGAATGCATCGCGCGGCCGCACCTTCACGAACGCCGACGATCAGCATGGATGTGCGGCGCCTGGCGTGATCGTCAGTCACGACTTCTGGCAACGCGAGTACGGCGGCGACGCGAACATCATCGGTCGCCAACTCACGCTTGCGGATCATTCGTATGAAGTCATCGGTGTCACGCCGGCGAATTTCTTCGGCATGGAGGTCGGGCGATCGTTCGATCTGTCGCTGCCGATCTGCGCCGCAGCACTCGTGCGCGGCAATAACCGCATGTACTCGGGAATCATGTGGTGGTTGACTGTGAACGGGCGTCTCAAACCCGGTTGGACCATCGAGCAAGCTGCAGCGCACACGCAAACGATCTCGCCGGATCTCTTCGCGACGGCGCTGCCTGCTGATTACCCGCAACCAAGTGTGAAGGATTATCTCGGGTCGAAGTTGATCGCTGTCGCGGCCGGCACGGGCATTTCTCAGTTACGAGAAAAGTACGAGCAATCGCTGTGGCTGCTTCTGGCGATTGCCGCGTTGGTCCTGTTGATTGCCTGCGCCAATCTCGCAAACTTATTGATGGCGCGTGCGAGTGCGCGCGAACGTGAGATTGCGGTGCGGCAAGCGCTCGGCGCGTCGCGCGGGAGGCTCATCCGGCAGTTGTTGGTTGAGAGTTTGTTGCTGGCGTCAGCGGGAGCTGTACTGGGCGCTGTGTTGGCCCAGGCGTTGAGCCGGCTGCTCGTTGCCTTTCTCAGTACGACTGCCGAGCCGGTGTTTCTCGATCTTGCCCCTGACTGGCGTGTGCTTGGTTTCATCACGGCATTAGCGGTGGCGACCTGTCTTCTGTTTGGCTTAACTCCCGCGATTCGGATCACGCGGCGGCAACCTGGCGCGACGATCATCGCGTCAGGCCGCGGCATGTCCGCAACGCGCGAGCGATTCACTTTGCGTCGCGCGCTCACGGTCGCTCAGGTTGCACTTTCACTGGTGCTGGTTGCCAGCGCGCTGCTGTTCTCGCGTAGCCTCGCGAAGATACTCACGATCAACATGGGCTTTCGCGACGAAGGTGTCGTGACTGCCACCGCGCAGTTTCAGCGGTTGAAACTTCCGCCTGAGCGCGTGCCGGTTTTCAAGGATGAACTACTCCAACGCCTGCGCGCGATTCCGGGTGTGGAATCGGCGGCGCTCACGAATATCATGCCGCTACGCGACTGGGGCGGTGGCAGTGCATGGATCGACGGCACTGCACGCGAGACGAAGCCTACGAGATTGAGTCGCGTTGGTCCGGGTTATTTTCAAACGTTGGAAGTGCCACTGCTGGCCGGTCGTGATTTCGATGGACGCGACAGAGTTGGAGCTCCGGAGGTCGCGATCGTGAACCAGGCGTTTGCACGCCGGTTTCTGAACGGCGCTAATCCGGTGGGCCAACGTTTATGGATCGAGGCCGCGCCGGGATCGCCGGACACGCTTTACGAGATCGTCGGGTTTGTCGGCGACACGAAGTATGCAGATTTGCGCGAAGAGTTTCGTCCGATCGTTTACTATGCTGCGGCGCAGGATGATGGCGCGGGTGCAGGCGGAATGTTTTTGATCCGCTCGCGTTTGCCGCAAGGCGAGGTCGTCGCTGCAGTGAAGCGAGTGCTCAACGAGATCAATCCGGCGATCACCGTTAGTTTTGAAGGATTGAAACCAATGATCGACGCGACGGTTCTGCGCGAACGATTAATGGCCACGCTTTCGGGGTTCTTTGGTCTACTCGCGTTGTTGCTAGCGTGTATCGGAGTTTACGGTATTCTGTCTTACGGTGTTGCGAGCCGGACCACCGAGATCGGAATTCGCATGGCACTTGGCGCGCGGCGTACGGATGTGTTCTGGATGATTCTGCGTGAAGCGCTGTGGCTGGTCGCGATTGGTGTGGTGATCGGGTTGCCGTTGATCTTCGCGGTCACTCGTCTGGCTGCAACGCTACTGTTTGAGTTGAGTCCGACCGATCCCGTTTCGCTTGTGTCTGCTGCGTTGTTGTTGCTGGGTGTCGCGATGCTGGCTGGTTATCTGCCGTCGCGCCGGGCCACGCGCGTGGATCCGATGGTAGCGCTTAGATGCGAATAGTTCCCGAGCGGCTTCACAATCAAAAACTCTCATCGCCGGACTGCAAACAAGCCGTTGACGTGGTGCGTTGGCTGGGCGCAGTGCAGGCGCAGGACTTTCCCGCAGCGAAATGGGCACTCGCGTTGCGCATGCGAGTTGCGACAGACACGGTAATCCAACAGGCTTACGACGATGGCCAGATACTTCGCACGCACTTGATGCGCCCCACCTGGCACTTCGTCGCGCCTGATGATATTCGCTGGCTGTTGGACTTGACCGGGCCACGCGTGAATGCGAACTGTGGTTCAGCCTTTCGCAAGTTCGAACTGGATACCGCAGTCTTCAAACGGACCAATAAAGTCCTGACTAAAGCTTTGCAAGGCGGGAAACACCTCACGCGCGCGGAACTGCGAACGGCGCTGAACCGGTCCGGCGTAGCGGCGGACGATTTCATTCGACTGGCACATATCATGATTCGCGCTGAGTTGGATGGGATTGTTTGTAGTGGCCGACGCGCTGGAAAACAATTTACATACGCGCTCCTGGAGGAACGTGTACCGCCGGCAAAACCGTTGACGCGAGATGAGGCGCTGGTGAAACTCACGACACGCTATTTCACAAGTCACGGGCCGGCAACGTTGCAAGACTTCGTCTGGTGGTCCGGTCTTACAGTGAAGGATGCGAAACGCAGCGTTGAGCTAATCGATCGCCATCTGCGTACAGAACTGGTAGACGAGAAAGCTTACTTCCTCCAACGCGCAAATTCTTCACCACGATCTTCTTCTCATCCGGCACATCTCCTTCCCGCGTACGACGAATACAACGTTGCTTACAAGCATCGCGAAGCGGGCCTCGGCCCAACAGTCATTGTCGACGGAAAACCAGTTGGCGCCTGGAAAGCGACGGCCAACACAAAAACGTTAACGATCGCTGTTACACCTACAAGAGCCCTGAAGAAGTCGGAAACACAGGCGATCTCGCAAGCCGCCAATCGATACGCGGCGTTTCTCGGTTTACCGGTGCATGTTCATATTTGAACGCGTGCCAACCCGCGGTCACGTTTTGAAAGGATTTACAAGAGTTACATGATTTCTTAAAGGGCATACCCGTTGCGATCACCCCCGACCGTAAGCAATCCCTTTCGACAAAGAGGAGTACGAAGATGGACATTGGAATTATTGGCGCCGGCCACATCGGCGGCACGTTGACGCGACGTCTGACCGCACTTGGTCACAACGTTTTCGTCGCCAATTCGCGCGGACCGGAAACGCTGGCAGACCTGGCGCGCGAGACAGGTGCAACACCGGTCACAGCTTATGAAGCAGCACGGCGTGGCGAGATCGTCATTGTCACGATCCCGGAGAAGAACATTCCCAAACTGCCCGGCGACCTGTTCAAAGGCGTGCCGGAAGACACCGTCGTGGTGGACAC
>DATNJO010000783.1:0-2427 GCA_035603895.1 Pyrinomonadaceae bacterium | reverse complement strand
AGTGTGCGAGGACGCAGAGGCTCAGAGTTCGGCCTTCGAACCAGAGTTGGGGAAACTCTATTTGTGTTTTGGAAAAACGTCAATCGAAAAGATCGCAAAGGAGGTGTCTAGTGAAGGCCGAAGCCAAGTTTGCCCGCAGAGTTGAACGCCGAAGGTACTTTGCACGCTGAACGCCGAAGGCTAGTTTGCACCCAGAGCTGAACGCTGAAGGCAAAGTTTGCCCGCAGAACTGAACGCTGAAGGTGCTTTGCACCCATAGCTGAACGCCGAAGGCGTTTGCTAATTTCAGCCCAGGGTTGGCGGTTTCGCCACCCTGGGACTAAACGGATATTTTTGGTATCAATGCTGAAAGCATTGGCAAGTGGCGCCTTCCCCTCGCGAACGCTTTCAGCGTAGTGTCTTTTCTCATGCTGTGACCCAGGGTTGTGCCAACCCTGGGCTGAAATTAGTAAACGCCTTCGGCGTTCAGACTTGGGCCTCAAACTGCAAATACCTTCGGCGTTCAGACCAAGACACTACCGATCGTAAACTGTCTTGCACGGAGGCGAGCATCACTACGATCGTAAACTGTCCTGCACGGAGGCGAGCATCACTACCGCTCGTAAACAGTCCTGTACGGAGGCGCGCATCAAACCATGAAAGCGGTTGTTATTACTCGTTTCGGTGGGCCTGAGGTCTTGGAGATCCAGGACGTTCCAAAACCACAGCCTGGACCAGAACAAGTACTCATTCGAGTACACGGAACTGCGCTCAATCGCGCCGACCTTTTGCAGCGGTTAGGTCGATATGCTGCGCCGCCGGGCGTTCCGCAGAATATTCCCGGACTGGAGTTTGCCGGCGAAGTAGCGGAGTTGGGCACGAACGCGCAACGCTGGCATGAAGGGGATCGCGTGATGGGAATCGTTGCCGGCGGAGCCCATGCGGAATTTGTGACGACGCATCAGAATGCGTTGGCTGCTGTGCCACCTAACGTCGAGTGGTCTGGCGCGGGCGGTGTTCCAGAGGTCTTCATCACCGCGCACGACGCGCTTCGGCAAGCAAGTTTCAAAGCCGGAGAAAACGTCCTGATCCATGCGGTCGGCAGCGGAGTCGGACTCGCTGCTACGCAACTCGTCAAAGCTTTAGGCGGACGCGCCTTCGGCACTTCGCGTACACCCGACAAGATCGAGCGCGCGAAAGTCTTCAGTCTTGAGTCGGGATTTGTCGTTCCCGAACCGGACGCTCTATCAGGACTTTCAGCTTTTGCGAAGCAAGTGACTGGCGGCGGATTTGACGTCGTTCTCGATCTAAACGGAGGTCCATATTTCGCGGCCAGCCTTGAAGCAGTGGCGATGAAAGGCCGGATCATCCTCATCGGTGGAGTCGCCGGCGGTAAGGCCGAAGTCGATCTCTACAACATCCTGGGCAAACGTCTTCACGTCATCGGCACGGTGCTTCGTGCACGATCGCTGGAGGAGAAGATCGCGGTTACTGCCGCATTTGCGCGGGAAGTTGGGCCGCTGTTTGCCGAGGGAACTATCGCACCGGTCATCGATTCGATCTTTCCGCTCGACCGTATTCAGGATGCTCATCGACGGCTTGAATCCAACGAGACCTTTGGCAAAGTCGTGCTCACGATTTAGTAGTGTTCCTTCTGTGCCTCCGGTTGCGCGTTATTGATCGGGAGTAAACGAAGTTGATTCCACTCGACGCACAGGAGAAACAGAACATGTCCTCAAGAAGTTTTGGAAGATTGCTTGTCGCCGCGATCTTTCTCAGCACATTGGCGGCCTTGCCAGTGTTGGCACAAAAATCAGAGACAGCCAAACCAACTGGTGTTCCGGTTATTTGGCGTGACCCGGGCGACATTTCACGGCGGAATCTTTCATTCGGGCCCGGCTCGGCCGAACTGGTCCCCGTGGCGCCGTTTACGTTTGTGAAGGAAGAAGTAACTGGTGAATCGGCGAAGTTCGATGTGATTGACGCCCGCGGCGAGACGTGGGTGGTGAAAGTCGGACCGGAAGCACAGGCTGAAACAGTTGTTACTCGCCTTGTCTGGTCCGTCGGTTATTTTGCGGACGAGGCTTACTACCTCGAGCGCGCGGAGATCAAGAATCTGCCGAAACTGTCGCGTGGACAGGAGTTCATAGAGAACCGCTCGGTAGTTCGTGCTGCCAGATTCGAACCGAAACGCAAAAACATTTCGCGTGGTGAGAATTGGGATTGGGAAACGAATCCGTTCCTTAAAATGCGCGAGCTTGATGGTCTGAAGGTGCTCATGGTTTTGGTGGGCAACTACGACACGAGTATTCGCAACAATCGCGTGCTCTCAACTACGAACTCCGAAACCGGTGAATTGGAAGCGCGTTATGTCGCTACTGACGTCGGCGCCACGCTTGGCAAAGTCGGCGGACTCGGTGGCAAGCGTTCGAAGAACACGCTCGCGGA
>DATNJO010000782.1:0-3981 GCA_035603895.1 Pyrinomonadaceae bacterium | reverse complement strand
CACCAACTCAAACACCAACTCAAACACCAACTCCAGTCCCCACTCCAACGCCGTGTCCTGGTCCAACACCGCCGCCGCAACTGCCCGCAGAGTGCAAAGATTTAGCCTCCGAGAAATGCAAACAAGCTCTTCCAAAAATTATCACTGAATGCAGCGATCCCAACTCGGACGCGTGTAAGGTCAAAACGGACTTGCTAATGGTTTGTCTTAATGATCCGAAGTCTGAAGACTGTAAACAGGCGCGCATTCAGTTCAGCATTCCGGAATGTGTCGTCGACAAAGATTCTCCCGTCTGCAAAGAAAAAGCTCTTTTGGGGTCAATTCCCGCTTGCACCCAGTGTAAGCCGGGCAAAGATCCAGTGGACTCTCCGCAGTGCAAGCTGGAGTTCAAGCAGCGTCAGCTTGAAGGATTGAATCTACCCATCGGATGGGGTTCGGTCGACGATGTTCAACGCAAATGGCCCAGTGGCAATTTTCGCGGTCCGGGTGGTTGGGTCGATCAAGTGCAATGGCACCTCGTCGGCTGGTTATTAACAGCCCTCGCAATCTCTCTCGGCGCACCATTCTGGTTTGATCTGCTCAACAAGTTCATCGTGATCCGCTCTGCGGTCAAGCCTCACGAGAAGAGTCCGGAGGAGGAATCGAAAGACTAACGATCGGATCCCCGTACTCAATACTTAGCATGGTGGTTTCCCGGTCAGGAGGAAAAGCTTTTGCGTATGCCGGGTACTAACAAGAAAAGGCCGCCAGAATTAGTTCTGGCGGCCTTCAAAATACTCGCATCGTTGCTTACGGCATCGATGGACTCGAACCGCCGGCTCGCATCATCTCGTCACGCTTGGCTTTGAATTCCGATCCCGCTTTCCATTCCGGAAACTTGTCGCCTTGCGCCACTCGATATCCGATCATCGTCAGCAACTGCGCGTCGTCGACTGCTCCCGTGAGATCCCAGTCGGGTTTAACCTGGTCGGAAACTTTGTGGTAGTCGTTGTTGGTGTATTCGTCGCGCTTCTGTTTGCTGTACGCCGCGTCTTTCCCTTCGTAGTTAACCCCGGAATCACAGTAGAGCGCCGGCACTCCCTGTTTCGCAAATTCGAAATGATCCGAGCGGTAGTAAAAACCTTTTTCTGATTCCGGATCGGGATTCACTGTTCGCTTCTGTGAAGTGGCAGCTTCACGCAGGAAGTCGATCAAGGTGCTGTTGTCGTCGCCCACCATCGTGATGTCCGTGGTCCTGCCCCACTGATTAACGCCGTCCATGTTGATGTTCGCGAGCGTTTTGTTCAGCGGATAGAGAGGATTCTCAGCGTAGTACTTTGCCCCGAGTAGTCCTTTCTCTTCGGCCGTAACCGCAAGAAACAAAATGGATCGTTTGGGAGGTGTAGCGAGTTTTGAGAACGCTTCTGCAATCTCGAGTAACGCAGCAGTGCCTGAGGCATTGTCGAGCGCGCCATTGTAAATCTGATCGCCGGCTAGTTTTGGATCGCGTCCCAGGTGGTCCCAGTGAGCCGTGTAGATAACGTACTCGTTCTTCAGCGCGGGATCCGATCCCTCGAGCCTGCCGATCACGTTGTTCGAATTGATTTCACGAAGGGTGTTTTTGACCGTCATGTTTGCCTTTGCGTTAAGCGCAACAGGCTTAAAGTCTTTCGAGATAGCAGCCTTCTTCAGTGCGTCGAAGTCCTGGCCGCTGGCAGTAAACAATTCCTTGGCGCGATCGGTCGTGATCCACGATTCCACGGCTGCACGGCCCATGTTTTTGTCGGGCGTTTGAATATCAAAGTTCTCGCGAGACCAACTTCCGGAAACAACTTCATAAGGATAACCAGCCGGGCCGGTTTCATGAATGATGATTGCGGCAGCCGCGCCCTTTTGAGCGGCAATCTCGTATTTGTAGGTCCAACGGCCGTAGTACGTCATTGCCTTGCCCTTGAACATCTTATCGTCCAGTTTCGCGGCGTCGCTCGAGTCTGGAACTTGGGGATCGTTGATCAGCATTACGATCGTTTTGCCTTTCACGTCCAATCCTTTGTAATCGTCCCAACCATACTCTGGCGCCACTACGCCATAACCGACAAAAACCATGTCGGAGTTTTCAACCTTTGATTCGGGAACGAACCGGCGTGAAACCGCAACGTAGTCTTGTGGAAACGTCAGGTTGATTTGCTTGCTGCCGGCAGTGAATGAAGCCGTTGAGGTACCGGTAAATCCAACCAGCGGAACCTTCTGAACGTACGTGCCATCCGGATTCCCGGGCTTCAAGCCGATGCGTTGATACTGTTCGGTCAGATACTTGACGGTGAGTTCTTCACCTTTCGTTCCCGGTCCACGTCCTTCGTAATCGTCACCTGACAAAACTTTGGTGTGTTGGAGGATGTCGTTTGCGCTGATTGAGTCGAGGGCGGGTTTCAAATCAGCCGCAACCGAGCTGTTGGCTGCACTGTCACCTGCACTGGTATTCGTATTCAGGTTGGTCGGTGTGTTTGTACACGCGAGTGCGAAGCTTAGTATTGCTGCGAACGAAGCCGTTGCATAGATCCGCTTCTTCATTTTGATAGTCCCTCGATTCCGTGGTTGGATTTGATAGATGTTTTCTAAGCGAAACGTAGGCCCCGAGTCAAACTCGCGGTGCGCTGGACAAGCAGAAAGTGCTGCGATGAAGAACAAGTCCTCGCGCAAAGGCGCAAAGAAAACCCTTACAAACGCGGTAGCGCTTTGCGCCTTTGCGCGAGAAATATTGTTTCATTGACTAGTTGAACCGCACGAAATACATTATCTCGCTCTCTATTGGGGTGATGCCTCCCAAGCTCTTACACCTCTAGCCTCAGAGAGTTTCGGCCAACCTTTCAGCATCGAGGAAAATTGAACATGTCGCAGAAAACCTTTGCCGATGTTTTTGACGATATCCTGATGGACCGTCGAAAATTTTTGTCCTTCTTAGCGTTGATTGGATCCTTAACGCTCGCGCTTCTACTTGTTGGCTGGTTAGCCTCTACTATGTTGGGTATAAAACCCGAAGCTATAAAGGAACTCAATATCTCAGCGAGTGGGGCTCACATTCTGTTGGAGTCCGTAACCAACACGCATAGAGAATACATCGTCATGGTGCCTCCCCAGGGCTGGCAAAAGTCGGGAATAGAAGTAAAGAAGAATGAACAAATACGATTCGTCGCCGCAGGTGCTGTCAACATTGATTTATGGAGTGTGATGCAGAAAGCCACCAAGCGACACGAGTTCGAGGATAAGATTACCTCAGCACGAAACCTGGACCGCCAGTCGGTTGATCCAAACTCGGTTCCCGAGCATTACTTCTCCACGGACCTGACTCAAGAGGACCGCGATAAATTAAGACTGCTGCGTCCCTGGAATGGCCCAGACGGAAATGACGAAACCAAAATCAAAGTTTACGAAAACGCTTTTGCCGGGAGAACCGCCAAAAAGATTATTCCCTCGGCGCCGTTTGGTGCACTCATCGGTGCAATAGGTGAAAAGGTCAATGAGCTACCAAAGAAACAGGACGCCTTCCTCATCGGAAAAAATTATGGTGGGGAGGAATTCAAAGCTCAAAAAGAAGGTGAGTTGTGGTTCAACGTTAACGACGTTTGGGACGAGGAAGATACCGAATATCCAAACAAATTTTATGACGATAATGTTGGTTACTTCTGGGTCAAGGTGCTAATCACGCCGGGTAGGTAAGCCCTTTTAGGTGCGACCTATCGGTGGATTCCCCGACGTTCCTCAACCCTGCTGAGCAACTCGTCAACTGAGATGGGCAGCACGCTCTGAGGTATGTTGAACGGGGCTGGAGCAATACCCTTGTTCATCTTCGCCATTACTCTTTTGAGACGTGACTGACGACCGAGGACGACTTCTTCATTCACGGGAATGATGCCTAACATCCGCTGCCCCATGAAATCGTACGCGAATACAGCCGCGATCTCTTCCCACCTGAGCATTCCTGCACCAACGGCAGACGCATTA
>DATNJO010000781.1:0-2944 GCA_035603895.1 Pyrinomonadaceae bacterium | reverse complement strand
TGGTTACGAGTTTCACTCCGGACAGGACATCGAAGCTGCGTGGGGTGAGCCGGTGGTTGCCGGGGCAAGCGGGCGCGTTACCTTTGTTGGCTGGCAGAATGGTTACGGGCAATTGGTGGTGGTCGATCACGGCGGTGGTTTGACCACGCGCTACGGCCACCTTTCGCACATTGACGTTGAAGCGAATCAGACGGTTTCACGCGGAGAATTGCTAGGAAAAGTCGGGTCGACGGGACGTTCGACCGGTCCCCATCTGCACTACGAGGTTCGCATCAACGACCAGCCGGTGAACCCGATGCAGTACTTGCTGGAGATGAAATAAAACAGGGTGTGCCTCTTAACCTGAGCCTTCGCTTAACTTAGCTTTGCCGCTGGCTGAACTTCTTGCTTGACACGTTTTAAAGATTGGCTTAGTATGCGCCGTCGTTTCGATGCCGGGATGGCAGTTCCGAGTCCCGCATTCCCGAATAAAGCTTTACGTCAATGAGTTTTGTTAGTTTTGCCCCCGTAAGTCTGTGCATGTTGAAATAGCGCTCCCCGCGCTTTTCGCATGCATTTTTTGTTGGTTGTGTGTTTCCGTCTAGCACTACGTCAGGGTGCGACCCGGCTCACAAGCATTCACCAGTCGATTCGAAAGCTTTGCGGCTTTCGGTCCGTTTTACCGAATCGTTAGGAGGATTCGTTGTTATGTCTAGAATAACCGGTAAGGTCAAGTGGTTTAACAATTCGAAGGGTTATGGGTTTATCGAGCAGCCCGGCTCTTCGGACATTTTCGTTCACTATAGCGCTATCCAGGGCGACGGCTTCAAGACTCTCGAAGAGGGTCAGGAAGTTGAGTTTGAGGTCACCCAAGGGCCTAAGGGACCACAGGCTGAAAAAGTAACGAAGATGTAGTGTCTCCCCGGCTTGCTTTAGCAAAGCCACTGACTTGCTTCCGGTCACGGGTCCGGTAAGCTCACAAGCGAAAAGGCGACCTGCCCTGGTCGCCTTTTCCCTTTGGAGTGTTCTTTTACTGCCTTTATTTAACCCTCTGGCTTGGCCTTAAAACTCACGTGCCCCTCGTCAAGAGCGACCGAAAAAAGCACCCGCTCACATCCTGTTTTCTCTTTAAGTGCATCAGCCTTCTGGGCCACGAGCCGGTGAAACTTCGGAAACGAAATCCCGTCCGTCGGCTCGCCACACTTCTCCTTCGCCTGGAGCAGCGAACTGTAGAGACTTTTGACGACCTCGATTTCCTTGTGCGGATCGCGACAAATGATCGACACCGGCTCGATCTCGACTTCCGTTTCTCTCTTAACACTGGCGCGGGCGGCCGACGCGGGATCGCGTCCTTCTTCACGTCCCTGCATTGTGCGCCGCCACAGATCGCGAAAAGCGTTGTACCGTGCCGCGAGCGAGGTATAACGATAACGCTGCGCGTAAGTCAGCGAGCGATCGTCGCCCAAACGCTTCAGCAACGTTTCGACGCGGCCTTTGGTGTCGTAGGGCGGACGCTTCGCGGCGCCGTTGAAAAAGATGTCAAACTCGATTCTGAGACGGCGAATATCGTCTTCTAAACGGGTCAACTGTTCGTCTGGTGTCGGCTGGCTTTCTCCGGTGGAAAACTTGCTTTTGGCTTGTACGTGTAGTTTTGCTCGAAGTAGCTTGTTCTGGCGTAGTCCCACTGAATGGTTCTCCTGCGCGAGGAAAATAGGGGGGTTCGCGTCGCACAGATCGAACGCGGGTTTAGGGAGTCTATGAACTTGAAAACCTCGGTGTCAACAAGTTTGTTCAGTCGAGTTTTTCCTATCCTGCGCTCTTGGGAATTTTGGGTCGCCTGCGCGCCCGAGCGGCCAAGCCAACGAGCCCTGGGCCTCTCCGGGGCCAAGTCAATTCGGAAGTTTGTGGAAAATTCTTGTCGCAGTTATGCTAACTGACTTCACAAGAAGACATGGCCAAACGCAAAGAATCTGCGCCCTCCAACCTGCGTCACGTGCCGTCAGTGGATCAATTGCTGCGCACTGACGTCGCGCGCCGGCTCAGTGAATCGATCGGTTTGAAACGCGTGACTGCTATAGCCAGAAGCGTGGCAACCGAGATCCGCTCTTCAATCCGACAAAATCCCCGTGAAAATGGCCATTCGGCAGAGGTACTTCTCGCGGAAGCGCTACGACGAATGGAGCAAACTGCCAAACGAGAAGGCGAAACGGGAATCAAGAAGGTCATTAATGCCACCGGCGTGTTGCTGCACACAAATCTCGGACGCGCACCACTTTCAACCGCGGCGCGCGCGGCCATCGAAGAAGCAGCGGGTCATTGCAATTTGGAGTACGACGTCGCTACGGGAACACGCGGCAAACGCGGCGCACGTGTCGAGTTGCTTTTGAAAGATCTGACCGGAGCCGAAGACGCGCTGGTGGTGAATAACTGCGCCGCCGCGGCGTTGTTGATTTTGAAAGTTCTGGCCGCGGACGGTGACACGATCGTTTCGCGTGGTGAATTGGTCGAGATTGGCGGTGACTTCCGCGTGCCTGATGTTATGGCGAGTTCGGGTACGCGCATGGTTGAAGTCGGTACGACCAATCGCACGCATCTCGAAGATTATCGCAGCGCGATCAGTTTGAATACGCGCTTGATCATGCGAGTCCATCCATCGAACTATCGCATTGTCGGGTTTGCGAGTTCGCCACAATTGGCTGAGCTGGCGGCATTGGCCCACGAAAATGATTTGCTGCTTTACGAAGATGCCGGCTCGGGTTTGTTGAGCGATTTGCGGCCGTATGGAGTGATTGATGAACCAACGGTGAGCGAGATTGTTGCGAGTGGCGCGGATGTGATCTCCTTTAGCGGCGACAAACTGCTCGGCTCCGCACAGGCTGGTCTGATCGTGGGTAAACACGCAATCGTCGAGCGACTGCGCAAGCATCCGCTTTACCGCGCGTTGCGCAGCGATAAGCTCCGGCTC
>DATNJO010000780.1:0-2037 GCA_035603895.1 Pyrinomonadaceae bacterium | reverse complement strand
TCTTCTTCTATCGACAACCGAAGCAATTCGCCGACATCAAGTTTCTTTGGCAAGTCGACCCAGGTGAACACGCCGCTGGACGGTTTTCGCCATCTTGCCTGGACCGGAAAATGTTCGTTCAAAGCGCGAAGCATGCTGTCGCGGCGTGAGCGATACTCAGTTCGCAGTCTTTCGAGGTGTGCGGGGAGATGACCGGCGTCGAGATAAGCAGAAGTGATGCGCTGACCGAAAGTGCTGGTGTCTATATCGCTTGCTTCCTTGATGATCGAAAGCGTCGGCATGAGCGACTCGGGCGCGATAATCCATCCCACGCGCAGTGCCGGGGCGAGAATCTTTGAGAACGAGCCAACATAGAACACCCAATCCGCGGCGAGAGCGCGCAATGGTGGTTCGATCTTTCCCTCGTACTCGAGCAGTCCGTAGGGATCATCCTCGACAAGTGGAACGCGAAAGTCGCGCGCCAACCTGACAAGGCGTTGTCGCTTCTCGCGGCTCAGACTCACCGCAAGCGGGTTGTGTCCATCCGTGATGACATAGATGAAGGCTGGTTTCGCACCATTTGTTAACAGCCATTCGACCTCGTCCACGTCCATGCCGGTTTCAAGGTCAGTCGGCACGGTCAGGATTTCAGGTTGATACGACTCTATCGCCTGACGGAAACCGGGGTAACACAACTCTTCTGTCAGCACCTGACCGCCCGGATCGAGCAAGAGTCGCGACAGGATGTTCAGACCCTGCTGCGCGCCAGTGGTCAGGAACACCTGAGACTCACGACACTCTACACCGCGTTGCGACATCAACTCGACGATGTGTGTCTTCAGGGTTTGAAGTGGTGGGCCATACTGCAAAGCGCGAGTCTCGTTTGCTAACACAGATGCCGCAGCTTGCTCAACTTCCGCAACCGGAAATAACTCCGGAGCAGGCAGCCCCAGAGCAAGGGAAAGGATCCCCGGCCCGGAGGCCAATGCAAGCATACGTTGCAACTCGGAACGCTTCGTCTGCTGGGCCCAGGCCGCCAACGACGGCCCTGCATCGAGTACTAACGTGGCTACCATCTCAGCACCTCTCTCTATAAATTTCCGCGCAGTGCTTGTTCTCGCTCGTTGGCTTCAAAGAGCGCCTTGATGTTTCCGGCGCCGAACCCCTTCGCCAGCTTGCGCTGAATGATTTCGAAGAAGACAGTCGGACGGCACTGCACAGGCTTGGTGAAGATCTGCATCAGGTAACCCCACTTATCACGGTCCACCAAAATATTGAGCCCACGCAGCATTGCGAGATCTTCGTCAATCGAATGAACGCGATCCTGTAACATGCCGTAGTAAGAATCCGGAGTCCGCAGAAATTCATTGCCGTTGGACCGCAACTTACGGACTGCATCGATGATGCCGTCAGTCAGAAACGCAACGTGTTGCACGCCCGCGCCGCCGTAAAACTCAATGTGCTCTTGAACCTGTGATTTACGCTTTCCCTGAGCCGGTTCAACAATCGGAAACTTGATGGCATCATTCGCGCTCTGCACCACCTTTGAATTCATGGCACTGTATTCAGTACAGACATCTTCCTGATGCGACTGGTAAAATCCCATTACTTCCCGGTAGAATTCGACCCACTTATCCAGTTCTCCCTGCGGTACGCTGATAGCCACGTGATCGACAGATTTGAGACCTGTCAGCGCCGCTGGAGGTGGACTTTGGAGCGGCACGAAATACGGTAAGCGCCAGCCGCCCGGAACTGCGTCCTCATCGAAGGATTCGCGCTGGATGAAGGTGTGAACTGTATCGCCGAACGTCTCGATACTTGCCTTGATTAAGTAGCTATTGTTCTCCTCTGTTATTGTCGGCTCGTGGACGGGCCGCGCGCCGCGCTTGACGGTCCATTCAAAAGCGCTGACGGCGTCTGCGACCCGCAAGGCAATATCTTTGACGCCGTCGCCGTGACTATCCACGTGCTTAGCGATCGGGCTGCGTGAGCTAAGTCCGGAAGTGAGCAGCAAGCGAATGTCGCCTTGCTCCAGAAGATAAGAGACACGCTCACGCG
>DATNJO010000779.1:0-2042 GCA_035603895.1 Pyrinomonadaceae bacterium | reverse complement strand
AGGATTCTTGGTTTCTGAGACTTGCTCCATTAGTGAACGCCCGTCACTCCCGTACCGCTTGAGATGGATTGAATGATTGGAAGGTAGATCGCGAGGAGAATCGTTACTACCACGCCGCCCATCACGATAAGAATCGCAGGCTCAAGCGTGGTCGTCAACTGTTCCAACCGGACCTCCGATTCCGCGTCGTAGAAAACCGCAACTTCATCGAGCATCTCGTGCAAACTGCCCGAACGTTCGCCAATTCCGATCATGTCGATCGCCAGCGGCGGCATCCAGCCAGCCATTTCCAGACTCTCCGTGAACGAACGTCCTTCGCGAATCATCGGCAAAATCGACGAACTACGGCGTCGTAGTTCCAGGTTGGTAATCGACTCGGCGGCAATCTCCCACGACTCAACGAGCGTAATGCCGCCGGCCAAAAGTGTGGCCAAAGAACGCGTGGCCTGGGCGACCGAAAGCTGCACCGCGAGACTGCCGGCCAGCGGTATCTTCAGAATTATTGCGCTGATTTGAAGCTTCCCGGCAGGTGTGCGCGACCAGATCGACAGCACTATAGCCAGGCCGATGACCAGTGGACCAAACCAGAAGATGTTTGACGAAATCCAGCCCGAGATACCGACGACGATGCGCGTCACTGTCGGCAGTTCGTTGCCAAAACCCGCGAACAGCTCCGACATGCGCGGCACAACGTAGATCGTCAAAAACGTGACCATACACGCCGAAGCAACCAACAGGAACGCCGGGTAAGCGAGTGCGCCGCGAATCTTGCGCCGTAACGCGACGTTGCGGCGCATGTAATTGACGTAGCGGCTCAACACTTCGTCGAGCGCGCCGGATCGTTCACCGGCCAGAATCGACGCCGTGTAAATGCGTGGAAAGACGCCGGCCTGTGCCGCAAATGCCTGCGACAACGCAGAGCCGCCGCGAATCTGATCTTCAACATCGCCGAG
Organism: Pyrinomonadaceae bacterium; assembly: GCA_035603895.1. Taxonomy (GTDB): domain Bacteria; phylum Acidobacteriota; class Blastocatellia; order Pyrinomonadales; family Pyrinomonadaceae; genus PSRF01. The sequence goes on along the minus strand of DATNJO010000779.1, from coordinate 1,089 downwards.
CACGGTTCGCAGTCGCGCCGACGCCGCGCGCTTGCGCAACATCGATATGGCCTGAAGGATCGGGATTCCCGCTCGGACCAGCGCGGCGAGTTGCTGGTTGAATAAAAGGAAGTCGTTTGCTTTGACGCGCGGATGAGCACCCGGGCGGCCGAATCGCGTCAGGGATGCGACCCCGGCGGTCTTCGGCGGAGTGACGTTGAAAACGCGAAAACCCTCGCGTTCGAGACGCGCTCTTGCTTCATGAACGCCCGAGGCTTCAATCGTGCGGGTAACTACTTCGCCCGCAGGCGTTCCCAATCGACAAATAAATTCAGCCATTGTTTACAAATTCGGGGTTTGAACCGAATCGGGAGTATATCACGCGTTTATGAGAGGAAAGTTTCGCTGAATATCTTAAGAAGCAAGAGGAAAACTACATGAGCGCCCCTGCTCAACAACCAGTCACAAACACAAACGAAGTTCCGGCCGCCTTTCAGATGCTCCAATTCGTCACCGGGTTCTGGATGTCGCGAGCTGTTTACGTGCTCGCCAAGCTCGGCATTCCGGATCAGCTTCAGTCCGGACCGAAGACTGCTGAGGAGTTGGCACAAGCCACCGAGACACATGCGCCCTCGCTTTATCGCCTGCTGCGCGCTTTGGCAAGCAACGGTCTCGTCAAAACTGAAAGCGAGGGCCGGTTTGCATTGACGCCGCTGTCCGAAACACTCGTCACCGGCGCGCCGGGCTCAGTGCGGTCGTTCATTATTTCCGAACTCGGTCAGGAGCATTACCCCGCCTGGGGTAATCTGATGCACAGCGTGAAGACCGGCGAGATCGCGTTTGACAACCATTTCGGCGTAGACGTTTGGGGCTACTTTGCACAGAACCCTGAAGACGCTGCTTTTTTCAACGATTCGATGAGCAACATGACCGCCGCGGTGAACGAAGCGATCATGTCGCGCTACGACTTTTCGCCGTTTAATAAGATCATCGACGTCGGTGGCGGCCATGGCGGGTTGATAACGTCGATTCTCAAGCAAGACCCACAAGCGAAAGGCGTCCTGTTCGACGCCGGCGTGGTGATCGAAGGCGCGCGCCCGCGGCTCGAAG
>DATNJO010000778.1:0-2140 GCA_035603895.1 Pyrinomonadaceae bacterium | reverse complement strand
TCGCTATTTGACCGCACCGCGTTGCAACCGTTTTCGATGACTCGAACTGCGATCAGTTGTCCTTTTGCCTGCTCGTTTTGCAGCTATCCGGTGCGCGCGGGCGACCACCGCCTGGCCGATGTTTCTCAGGTTGAAGCTGATTTACGCCAACTCTCGAATATCGGTGTTCAGTTCGTCTATTTCATCGACGACACCTTCAACGTTCCCTTACCGCGCTTCAAAGAATTATGCCGAATGATGATCAAGAACCGTTTTCGATTCAGATGGCTGTCGTATTTGCGCTGCGGAAACATGGATCTCGAAGCCGTTCAATTGGCGGCGGAGAGTGGTTGTGTGGGCGCGCTGCTCGGCATTGAATCCGGAGATCAGGAAGTGCTTCAGATCATGAATAAGTTCGCCTCGCCCGAAAAATACCGGAAGGCGATTCGCTGGCTTGAAGATGCGGGCATCATGACGTGGGCACTCTTCTTTATCGGCTTTCCCGGTGATGGAGAAACGGCCCTGGCGAATACGATATCGCTGGTTTCGGATACTGCACCGAGCTTCTATTCAACGCAGATCTGGTTCTATGACGACAGCACTCCAATCCAAAAGAGAGCAAAAGAATTCGAGCTCCACGGCGCCGGATACACCTGGAAGCACAAGACGATGACGTGGCTACAGGCGTGTGACAACGTGGATCGCATGCTCCGAGAAGTCAAAAGCTCACTCTACGTGCCGCAGAATGGGTTCAGTTTCGAAACAATCTTTTATCTATTGGGCCGTGGGTTCAGCTTCAGATATGTGAACGACTTTCTCGAAACCTGTCGTGATGTTGTGCTGGCGGGACTCGGCGATAGCGCAGTTGACGCGACAAAAGTCTATGCGAGGCTGCAAGCCAGCTACGCCGCCGAGAGCGGAGCCCTGTCTTTTAGTCACAGATGAACGCAGACAAAACTGATCGGATAAAAACAGATGCCGGAGACCGTTGATTTTCAAAAGGCAGTTGAGGCCCTATCGCCGCGCCAGCGTGAGGTGCTGGCAAGCAGGCTGAATTCTCATGCCGTCGAGCACGAAAGATTGCTGGCCTACGTCGTACCAAAATCCAATCAGCATCTATCGGTTGCAGAGCTGCGCCAGTTTCTCCAGGAGCAGTTGCCCGATTACATGGTGCCGGCGGATTTCATCGTGCTCGATGAATGGCCCAGAACGGCAAGCGGCAAGATCGACTTGCAAGCTTTATCGAGCCCACCGGAAGCGCCATCGCAAAACAAAACTGCCCACACACCACCACAGAATGAGCTGGAAGAACTCATCGCCGGGTTTTGGAGAGAAGTGCTTTACGTCGACGAGATCGACAGAGAGGATAACTTTTTTGATCTCGGTGGCCACTCGCTCTTACTGATGAAAGTGAACCTGAAACTGAAACATCACTGTGGAAAGGAAATTTCACTGGTCGAGATGTTCAAGTATCCCACGGTCTCGACCCTCGCCGAATTTCTGAGCGGACAGCAAAACGGCGCTTCGTCCGGCTCACTTCAGAAGATTCAAGAGCGTGCCGCGAACAGGCGCGAGACGAGTAAACAACAACGCGCCCGCCGGTTGAAGTATCGAGCACATAGAGGTGTTTAAGGAGGCGTTATGAGTGTGGTTTCCCAGGGACATCAGGAAAGCATCGCCATCATCGGCATGAGTGGTCGCTTCCCACAAGCAAGCAGTGTGGCAGAATTCTGGCGCAACTTGAGAGCGGGCCGAGAGTCGATTTCTCAATTCACGGTTGAAGAAGTTCTGGCCGAACTGATCACTGAGAAAACTGTAACGCAGCCAAACTACATCAGAGCGCGGGCGATCCTGGACCAAATCGACTTGTTCGACGCTTCGTTTTTCAGCATGCAACCGCGCGAAGCGGAGATGATGGACCCACAAGAGCGACTGTTGCTGGAGTGTGCCTGGGAGGTCATCGAAGCAGCGGGTTACGATCCCAAAGCCTATGAAAATCCGATCGGAGTTTTTGTCGGAGCCGGTTTCAACTACTACTACGAAAACAACATCTCCTCAAACCCCCACCTGGTCAGGTCCTACGGCAGTATTCCAACCTTGATCAATAACGACCGGGACCACGTCGCCACTTTGCTCTCCTATAAGCTCGATCTAAAAGGAC
>DATNJO010000777.1:0-2045 GCA_035603895.1 Pyrinomonadaceae bacterium | reverse complement strand
TCGGCGCTCTCGACTAATGCGTTCGAGAAATCAGCAACCGCCTCGTGTAATCTCGTCGTGCGATCTTCGTTGAGAAAGGGTTCCGGCGAACTATCAGCAGTGAACGACGTCTCGAGAGGCGTAAGCGCAGCAGCTAGTTCTTCAATGAAAAGATCTCCTGATTGATGCGCCTGAACGCACCTTTTCTCACACGCTTCCACGCCTTTCTTGTTCACGTAAGGTGGAGTGCCAAGCTTTTTGTAATCGAAAGTACCGCGTGTCGATTGATTGTGAGGAAAGTTCGACTGGCCGAGCGTGTCACAGAGATAGTTGTATTGATCCGGACGATAAAGAATGGTCCAGATGTCGCGATAGAACCACGGTCGATAATCCGCATTCCACTGAAGCCGGCCCGCGCGCCAGTGAATCAGCGCCCCTTCGTTAGTCGGCGCGATGTGCTGCGGATCGCTGAACGTTCCCGACGTGCCGTAAAGATCGGTGCGCTCTGCAAACTTACGAATCGCCATATCCTCGATGACATCATCCATTGTCACCACGTCGAGAATCTCGGGCACGAATGCCGGATAGGCGCAAACGACCCAAGCCGGATATTCCACGTCAACGTACCGTATCCTCCCCACCAGCGGAGAGAACATCGCCAGCCGGGCCATCACTGGGCCATCAGACGTGTCGTCGAACCAGCCATCGTTATTTGCATAATCATCAATGCGGGGCTGACCGAAATCGTCATATAAATAGGAGCCCGAGTTTCCATGTCCGCCGAGAACCAGAAGGCGCCCTGAGTCATCAGTAAGCAAATCACCAAGCGTATCAATGGAATTGGGTTTGAGTGGCGGCGGAAAGGTGGTTGCATATTCCCCGCTGTGACGATCGAAGTGCGCGGTGCGCGTGTCGGTGTGATTAACGGATCGCGGTCCCGGATCGATGATCAGTTGCTGCCGCGCGTTCTCACCGACGACTTGAGCATTGCGTCGCGGATGGCTCTTGTCGTAACCGTGTTCGCCTTCGAGCTGAAGAAACTCATACCAGGCAGATTTCTTGTTTCCCAGATACACGCGCCATTGAATGTCGACTAGCGTGCCGGCGTTGCCACCACCTTCGATATGATCTCCGAGTTTGAGCGGCCTGCCCTCGGGACTCTTTTCGTCGTAAACCCAAATTTGAAAGCGCGCCGCCTGCCGCTTCATCCGTCCCTTCCCGTCCTTGAAAGATGTGACTCTGATTTCCGTCTTACCATCAGGCGTCATCATTGGATTTCCGCGTCTGTCGCATTCGATTGGCAACGCGGCTGGTTGTTCGGGAGAGATACAAAAAGCCTCGGGACTGTTGCCGAGACGCGCAATCCCGACGCCCGGATGAATGCGATATGTGGTGGGCATATTTGTTTCCTGCTCCTTAATCGAAAAAGTCGATCGAGACGCCGTCGAGTCTCAACAACTCGTTGTCTTCACAGTAATCAGCACCGATCACCACGAGCGTAATCTGCAACGAGGTGGCGCCCTCTTCGAGCAGGCGCTTCGCCGTTTTCGTGACGTTGATCCGATGATTGCGCGGCGTGTTGTGATGGCGTGGTCTTTGGTCGTATTGGCGCGGACGGCTGGGCGGCAGGTCGCAGTGTCCGGGTCCGCCAATACAATCTCCGTGACCGAAGATCGCCAGGTAACCAGCGTAGTGCGGATCTTCGATCGAGGTGGACGAGTTGGCGTCAGGCAAATTCAGAAAGACGCGTATAAAGCACGAACGCGGCAACTGCGGCACTCGGTGAAGACGAACCTCCGCCTGTTGGAATGACTTCTGTACTGTCTTCGGAATGGCAATCGGCTTGGATACGAAACGACCCACGGGCGTCGCTAAACCGACCGGAATGATGAACGCACACTTGACGTACTCATAACCAAAGCGAGCCATGTCGAGTGTGTCGGCAACCGTGTAACTCCAGGGAGTAAGCACGGAGTCGAGATCAGCGGGCAACGAATGTGGGTTCTGCCGCTGCCAAAGGTGCCAGAAACGATCGATATTGACGTGGATGGGCCAGAAGACCGGAT
>DATNJO010000776.1:0-2413 GCA_035603895.1 Pyrinomonadaceae bacterium | reverse complement strand
GACGGTGCTCATCCTTCCACTCAAACTCGATCGCGTCGCGACGGCAATGTTCTTCCACCACTCGTTTGTCGTCTGTTTGAAACGCCTCCTGCCACGACAGCCCGAGCATGTCGCCGTAGTTGCGCACGTACATCACCTGCTTTTCAACAAACTTCTGCACCACCGGCGCCGGCAGACGCTGGTAGATCCGCCTGCTGTCGGCGATCGGCGTGCGGCCACCCTGATGCGCCGGACGCACGCAGAAGAACCATATCTTCATAGGCCAATTGAGCGTGTAGGATTGTTCGTTGTGCAGCAGGATGTGCTGGTCGGCCGGATGATCGGTTGAAGTGTAGATGTTGCCGCTCAGCACGTGGCGCGGTGAAGATCGTTCGCCGTAAGACATCAGCGACGAAGCGATCGTCGTTGTGAACTGTTCGAAGTTGGTAAGCGAGTGGCCATTGAACCCGCGAAACAGCAACGCGCCGTGCTGTCGCAACCGGCTGTCGATCGTCTCGCGATTCTGCGTGGCCCAGTTGATCAGATCGACACCTTCAACTTCAGGCTGAAAAACAACCGGCAACGGCATCTGATCGCCGAGACGCGCTTCCCGAACGAGGTTGCGCTCTGACAGCTTCACCGCTTTCGGCTTTACGCTGAGCAGTTTCTTCAGCTTCGATTCGCGGCGCTCTTCTTTGTGCTCGACCTCTTGCTTGTGCTCTGCTTCAGTCAACATCTGCAACGTACTAAGCCGCGCATCGGCGTCAGTCACGATCGAACGCAACAAGGTTTCGTAGTGACCCGTCAGGCGGTCGATTGTTGAGCCGTCAAAGAGATCCGTACTGTAACGCACCGAACCGCGAATCTCTCCATTCGGCGTTTGATTCAACGCCAGACTGATGTCGAAAGCAGTAGTCGCTTCCGTAAGCTCGATCGGCTCCATTGCGAGATCGCCGATTTCGAGCGCCGGCATCGGATTGTTTTGGAAGATGAACATCACCTGGAACAACGGATTCCGGCTGAGGTCGCGTTCGGGCTGAAGTTCCTCGACGAGTTTCTCGAACGGCATGTCCTGATGCGCGTACGCACCGAGTGTGACTTCACGAACACGGCTCAACAGTTCGCGGAAAGTCGGATTGCCGGCGAGACTCGTACGCAGCACGAGCTGATTGGCAAAGAAACCGATGAGCGGTTCGATCTCGCTGCGATTGCGGTTCGCGATGTCGGTTCCGACAACGATGTCGTCCTGATTGCTGTAGCGATTCAGCAGCACCTTGAAAGCCGCGAGCATAACCATGTAGAGCGTCACGCCTTCGCGGCGGCTGAACGAACCGAGTGATTCCGCGAGATCGGCAGGCAGCGTAAAGAAACGCCGAGCGCCGCGAAAGCTTTGAACCGACGGACGTGGGCGATCGGTTGGCAGTTCCAGATTTGCGATCTGTCTGAGCTGCTTCTTCCAGTAGTCGATCTGGTTTTCGAGAACCTCGCCGGAGAGCCATTCGTGTTGCCAGTGCGCGAAATCGGCATACTGCACGGCTAACTCAGGTAACGGCGAAGCCTGATCCGTCGTAAACGCCTGGTAAAGGGACGCGAGCTCCTGCGTGATCACGCCGAGCGACCAACCGTCGGAGATGATGTGATGCATCGTGAGCAGCAGGGCATGCTCGTTCTCCGCAAGTCTTAACAAACGGAACCGCACCAGTGGCACCGTCTCGAGATCGAATGAGTGTCGCCCTTCTTCTGCGCAAACGCTTTCCAGCGTCGACCCTGAAAGATCCGTTAACGGTAACGCGATCGAGTATTCCGGCGCGACGATCTGTACCGGCGCTCCGTCCTTAACAGCGAAACGCGTACGCAACATCTCGTGACGCCTGATGATCTCGTTCAGCGCCTTTTCCAGCGCGCCACGATCGAGTTGACCAAGCAAACGAACCGCAACCTGGATGTTGTAAACCGTATTGCCCGACGAGATTTTGTCGATGAACCAGAGTCGTTGCTGCGCAAACGAAAGCGGCAGCTTCCCTGCCCTGTCGACGCGCTCGATCGGCGTCAGCGTTCCAACCGCCTCAGTCTGCAAAGCCGTGTCGACGCTCTGCGCCAGTTCCGCGATCGTCGGATTCTCAAACAACGCTCGCAGCGGCAGTTCAACCTTGAACGTTTCACGCACACGAGAAACAACCTGCGTCGCCAACAGCGAATGTCCGCCGAGGTCGAAGAAGTTGTCGTGCAAGCCGGCACTGCGCAAACGCAGGATTTGCATCCAGATGTTCGTTAGCAACTCTTCGGTTGGCGTGCGCGGCGTTGCCCCATCGTCCTGACTGTCCGCGAGCGAAGGCACCGGTAACGCGCGGCGATCGATCTTGCCGTTGTCGGTCAGCGGCAGTTCGTCCAGCAACACAACAAACGACGGCACCATGTAGTCAGGCAATTGTTC
>DATNJO010000775.1:0-6451 GCA_035603895.1 Pyrinomonadaceae bacterium | reverse complement strand
TGCGACTCACGGTGTTCTGGATAATAGAGATCCTATGAATTCTTATCTCGTGCTGACCCAAACTGAAGACGAAACGGAAAACGACGGCTTATTACATGCACGTGAAATTATAGACATGAATCTTGATGCAGATTTGGCTGTTCTTTCCGCTTGCGAAACCGCTAATGGCAGGATTAGTCCAGGTGAGGGTGTGATTGGCGTATCTTGGGCTTTTCTTGTGGCTGGGGCTCGGTCAGTGGTGGTCAGCCAATGGCGAGTAAATTCAGCAAGTACGTCACAATTCATGAAGAATTTTTACCAAGCAATGATCCGGGAGAATGAATCAAATAGTCGGAGTAAGTCACACGCTTTGAAAGAAGCGTCCTTACGTCTTGTACAGGATCGTCGCTACCGTCATCCGTTTTATTGGGCTGGTTTTGTGCTAGTTAGTAGCAACTAAGCTGTGAATTCGCGTCGCTTCGTTACTTAAAAGCCTAATCATGGACTAAAACATTCTGAACGTTGATGACATCGTACGGGAGTCGAACGCGTGTCGTCGCCGTGAAAGAGAAGCGATTTATAGGAATTCAAAGGAAACCTGCGGCATGGATAGCACCGTAAGGTAGTCAAAGGTACTCTAAGGAATCGTTATTGGACGCTTAATGGACGCACGTGAGCGTCTTTTCCATTCAAGACCGATTTACTTTTTCCCGAAACACGTAAACAGCCACTCCATGAAACCTGCAGCGGAAAGTGCTACTTGTTTCTATTTGTGTACAAACCGTCTCCAAGAAAAATGCTCAGTTTCTTTCCAGCTGGCAAGTTGATTAAAGTACGAGATTTAGCTGCAACCAAATCACGGGTTGGGTGTGACCGAAACTTGCTAACATTCTTGATAGAAGTAGAATCGGAGCGTTATAGTCGCATGCAAGTCTTCATCAGTCACAATGTCGCAAATAAGGCAGACGCCCGATTGCTCGCGTCTGCTCTGGCGCGGCGAGGATCAAACGTTTGGTTTGACGAATGGAATATTCGACCGGGTGAATCCATCGCTGCTGGTATCGAGTCCGGTTTGGCTGGCTCAGACATCTTCGTCCTGATCTGGAGTGCGAATGCTGCGCGTTCGAACTGGGTTGGTAACGAAATCCGCGCGTACCTTCATCGGCGCGTTGCAGATGCAACACTGCGAATAGTTCCCCTCATGCTCGATGAAACGCCCCTGCCGCTTCTTGTTGCCGACCACCTCGGTTTCAAGATCGCCGCGCCCGAAGATTTCGATCACGTTGCGCAGGAACTGAATGGCCAGCGAGACGATCATGAATTGGCTCAACTACTGCAAAAGCGCCTCTGGGAACTTGCGCGAGACAAGATTCCTGAGGGAAGCCCACACAGGTTTATTATATGCCCGCAGTGCGGTTCTCCTGACCTTATGCATACAGCGTTCTTTGACGGGTACAAGGAGAAAATGAACTACGCGGTCATGTGCTTGGAGGAAAACTGCAAGTTCATGCGTTCTCAGTTCGGCGAATGACTGGCTACCCTTCATCTAGTAGCTGGTTTCCAAGTCGGTTTCGCAGCCCTGTAATCCGCCGCTCATGTCAACGTTAACCTCAAGGGGGTTCCAGACTCCATAAAATGACTGACAAGAAGCCGAGAAAACTAGCGATAAACATCCACATCAACCAAGGCGAGTCCATTGACGGCATTTGGGATGAGAAGCAACGGCTATCGTTCCGCATACTTCGCGACGAGAAAGTTGTAAGTGCAAAAAAAATTCAAGCAACCACTTACTATGAGCGCAGTAAGAAGCCCAAAGTATTAAACCAATTGGAATTCCGACGATCCTCGGAGTTCACTGTGAACCACGATAACGTCGTCACGGGCTATTCGCAGTTGTGGGCCATAGATACGAACAGGAGGGAGCTATTTCGACAGATCGCTAATGTGTCCGTTGTAACAGTTTGCAGTACCGACGGTTCGAACGACTATTATCCTGTCTTGGCGATGGTATTCGGAGAGGTAGTAGGAAATCCTGAACTCTACGCCTGGCGGAGATTCATTGAGTTTGCGCAGACAACGCCTCGGTACGATGCGCAGCATCGCTACGGGCTTGTTGTTGATTCGGAATTCTCACTAATACCTTCACTAAACAGCCGCGAACGCGCTGTTCATGGTCATCTCATGTTGCCGGCGAATTGGACTTTGATTTATGCGAGCTCAGACTCTGGAAAAGAGGACATTTTTAATCGCATTTTGGCGAAGTCCGACAAGGTCTCGACTTCAGTCCTAGATTCAATAGCCGCAAGTGAAGCCAACGCTAAGCACTGGCTTCCTATAACAGACGAAGAACAGCATCAACCGCTTTTCGTGTGGTTGGGAAAGTTCGATGGCTAATGATGCGTTGCAACCCAGCTTTCTCGACATAATCGCCTTGATATATTCGTAGCCCCCTATTCTCATCAATAGCCTTTAAGAGTTTGCTACTGATGACCGCCCCTCCAGTCGTAGTTGAACTTCAGAGTCGGCAATATCCAGAACCGACCTGTGGAGGTCGGTGATCGCTGCAAAATCAGTTGGGGAGATACGTGAAATCTTGTACTCGGCTGGCAGTTTGCCCCGAACGTTCAGCAGTCTGAAGGTTGGTTCCAGGGTTTCAAGAACGTCAACCAGGGGAGCAACAAAAATTTGTGCGGTCTCGGACACGATTCAAATGAGTGGAAGAATTATCAGTGATGAACTCCGGCTAAATGGTTATTACTGTTGTCCTGAGATCTGTGAGTCCGAACAAATACTAAAGGCGTTCAACTCGCTACAGCAAATGCGGTGGCGGCGCACACCATTGAACGAAAACGATCAATCGATTTTGTGGGATGAAGCTGCGATCGATTCAGCGAGTGAACTTTGCGGGTTGGTCTTGAAGTCGTCATTGCGCCGGCAGTTGGAGAAAGAGTTTTCAGAAATTCGTGACACAGTGTGTTGGGCCAATCGCTATAGGTTAGGTGAATTCATTCCTGAACATGTTGATAGTGAAGGTGATATTCAGGTTATTTTGCCCATCCATTTGCCACCGTCGCAGTGCGGAGGAGGTTTTACCATCTTTCACAACAACAGATTGACGGAGGTTAAGCAACGACTCGGACAAAGCATCGTTTTCGTTGCTACGAAAACTGCACATCAAACTACAGTTCTGGTTAAGGGCATGACTCCTGAAGACCCAATGAGAATCACCGTTGTCTGTCGAATTTTTTTCGCTGGACATTAAATGGAACTCAAATGTCTGTACGGGAAAGCATCGGTAACAAAACTGACACTCCATGCATAAGCCGTAGCAACTCGCCGTTTAGGTTTCAACAATTTAGGTGGAGGTTAAGCGCATGTGTGAAGACACTTCAGATCCTCACAAACAACTAGAAGAACTCGCTGTATGGTGGATAAAGAGCACATGGCGAATAACTTTCGGCTTGTCTGGTGCTCTAGTTGTGCTTGGTGTTGGGATACGGTATTTCAGTAACGCCGATGATTTTTTCCTTAACCTAAGTGTAAGTTTCATCGAGATTGGCCTGGGCTTACTTGTTACAGCTTTTGTCGCCTGGCTTGCTACGAGAAATAAGTTTGAGCAGATTGCCATGCCTCTACTAGAGTTTATTCAGAGGCAGCGCATCGACGGTAAACTCACTGAGTGTGGAGCTAGAAGTGCGGTCGCGCTTTCTGTTGCCTTCCTGTCTGAAGAAACTATCGGTAAGCGCTTGTTACATCCTATAGACGAAACCCGGAATGAATGTCCGATTTGCACTCTAACGGTTAAGAAAGTCGCTGACGAAAGTAAAGGGATTCAACGATGTTCGCATTGTCACCTATCCCAAGCAATCTGGAACCATCCACAGCTGTTGAAAGCCAATGCACAGGCGCGGCAATTAAAGAAGCTTAGTAACAACGTGAGTACGAGTTGCGAGGATCCTGAAGTGAGCCCTCCATGACTGCCTCGGTCGGAGTCCACACTGGACCACACCAACAATAATTCACCACGACGTTTATTGAACGACCGGCAACACTACAGAGCTGGCGTTCGCACCGCCGAACCAGATACTCTGCGTCGCCTTTTTATAGTCATTCTTCTTAGCGTACATAATATTCTCAACGTACGTTTGCGGGTTGCGGTCGTACAACGGGAAGAGCGTCGATTGCACCTGGACCATGATTCGATGGCCCGGCCGAAATACGTGGTCCACGTCGGGCAGTTTCCATGTGTAGCGCTCCACTTTGCCTGGCTCGAGTGGCGAGGGCTTCGCAAAGCTTTTCAGGTAGCGGCCGCGGAAGATCTCAATACCGATCGCTAATTCATACCCGGCCATCGACGGCTTCGCCCCTTGCGAGGCGACCTCTGGAACGTCGTTGGGATAGACGTCGATGAGTTTAACCACCCAGTCGCTATCAGTACCCGTCGTGGATGCAAATAATTCCACTTCAGGTGCACCCATGATGTGCACTCCATTTTCGAGCGGCGCACTCGTCCAGACCGCCACATCGGGACGGCCAGTTACGAAACGCTGGTCACGCACCAACCACGGCTTCCACTGAAGGGGATCGCCCATGTCGATCGGGCGCGGGATGAAGGGAACCGGCTTGGCAGGATCGCTGATGTATTCTTCATGCGCGGAGGCGCCGGGCTTGTTGAATGTCGCCACTCCGTCTGCCGCCAGATAGATCGGCTTCGCAGTTCCCATAGGCCAGCGTTGCGACACGTTCCACTGATTCACACCGGTCGCATAAGTGAGCACCGGCGGCGTCCTGGGATCAGGGCCGCCCTTCAGCCAGTGATCGAAGAACGGCTTCGCATACTTCACGCGCCATTCGAGCGCCGTGTCGCCCGTGAAGGTGATGGCGCCGAGGTCGTAGCCATAGTGATTAAAGCCCGAGTGTCGCCACGGGCCGATCACGAGTGACACGCGGTTGTTGTTCTTGTCCTTTGGTTCGAGCGCACGATAGACGGCGGGGGCGCCGTAGCTGTCTTCCTGGTCCCATTGCCCGACCACGAGCATCGTCGGCACCGTATGCGGCCGCGCCGCGAGCCATTTGTCGACGGCCTGCAGCGACCAGAAATCGGTGTAGGCAGGATTCTCGAGAAATTTACGGATGCCGGGCACATTCTCGGCGCCGACCATCTTCACGAAGTCCGCCATAGACCCGGCTTCGAGATAGCGCGTGTAATCGTCGCCGCCGCCGAGAGCGAATTCGCCACCTCCGGTGCCCTTGTTGAATCCCTGGCTCAGTGGGAAGCCGAGCGAACTGATGCGGAACGCACCGTTGTGGAACCAGTCGTCGCCCATCCAACCATCGACCATCGGGCTTTGGGCGATCACTGCCTTAAGCGCCGGGTGCGGATTGATTAGCGTCATCAACGCCGTGAAGCCCAGGTAGCTCGAACCGATGACGCCGACGTTACCGTTCGCCTCCGGCGTGTTTTTAACCAGCCACTCGATGGTGTCGTAAGCGTCGGTTGATTCGTCTATGCCGGTTTTGTTCAATGGTCCCGAGATGGGACGATTGAGGATCCACTCACCCTCGGACCGGTACATGCCGCGGATGTCCTGGTACACGCGGATGTAGTTGTCTTTGACAAATTCCGCGTCCATTACTTCGAGTATGTCGACGATGCGCTGGCTATTGACGCGGCTCGTCGAACCGTTCGCGTTGTAGGGAGTGCGCGATAGCAGGATTGGTGCTTTGGTCACGCCCTTTTTCATGACCACGACGGTGAAGAGTTTCACGCCGTCGCGCATCGGGATCATGACCTCGCGCCGGACATAGTCGGCGGACGGAAGGATCTGATCGTACTTCTCGACGACGTCCGGCGTCATCGGTGTAACACGCGGCGGCGTTTGGGCGATAACGAACGTACTTGCGAATGAGAGAACGGCGGCGAGCAGCGTCAAGCAGGGAGCGTATGATCTTTTCATGACCCTAATTTATAGAACGCACCAATGGTTGTGCAATCGCGCTCACCGCGCTGCGTGAGATGGCTCGACACGAGAACGGCTAATTGAAAATCAAGGGTTTAAAGGGGTAAGTAATCACGTCTTCCTCGGATCGGAAACTTATTCGTCCGATCCGCTTTCGGCTTTCGGCGGTTCGAATGAGGCTTCCCGTCTTCGATAAACGACTTATCTTTTCGTAGCGCGGATTTCAACCTGGGTAATGAGTTGGACCATCAACTGCTCGTGATGGCCAGTAATCAGTGCTAAGGCAAAGGTTCGGCGAGGAGTCCCGATTGGCCTCCTTAGGTGTTTAGTTCACATTTAACAAGGGAACGACGAGTGCTGAAGAAGCGCCTCGACTCGCTGCAGCTGTCCAGATCGAAATTGCTTCAACAACGATCACGGCAGGCATCCGGCACATCGCAAGGTTCTACCTCTTCGTATGGTTCGTGAGCTTCTGCGCCCCCGTCGTGAGTTTAATACGGTAGTTCGAACCA
>DATNJO010000774.1:0-4901 GCA_035603895.1 Pyrinomonadaceae bacterium | reverse complement strand
CGCCAATTAACTCTGACAAAGCCACCCGGTAGTCTCGGCCGTCTCGAAGAAATCGGCAATCGACTCGCCGCGATTCAACGCACCCCCACCCCGAACGTAAATCGCAAGCGCATCTACGTCGTCGCCGCGGACCACGGTGTTACCGCTGAGGGCGTGAGCGCATATCCACGCGAAGTGACCGCGCAAATGGTCGACAACTTTCTCGCAGGCGGCGCTGCAATCAACGTGCTTGCGCGGCATGGTGACATCGAGGTCAGAATTGTCGATGCAGGAGTTGACGCCGATCTCGCCTCGCACCCCGGATTGATCGACGTCAAGAATATGCGCGGCACGGCAAACTTTGCTCGTGGTCCAGCGATGACTCGCGACGAGGCCGAACGATTGATAACCGCCGGCATCGATCTCGCGCAGACAGCCAAAGCGGACGAAATCCAATTACTCGGCATCGGTGAAATGGGCATCGGCAACACTACCGCCGCGAGCGCCATCACCGCGGCACTAACCCGCAAAGATCCCGTCACTCTCACCGATCGTGGAACCGGCATCGACGACCAACGACTCGTCCACAAAGTCGAGATCATTCGTCAAGCCATTGAAACAAACCAGGCAGATCCAAACGACGCGATCGACGTTCTGGTAAAAGTCGGTGGCGCTGAAATCGCGGTCATGATGGGCGTCGTGATCGGCGCGGCACTCAATCGCATCGCTGTAATCGCCGACGGCTTCATCTCGACTGCCGCCGCGGCACTCGCGGTGAGCCTATGTCCCAACACGCGCGACTATTTGTTCCTGGCGCATAGCTCGGTCGAGCGTGGACATGCCGCCTTGATTGATTCGATCGGACTGGAACCGTTGCTCGATCTGAAAATGCGGCTCGGCGAAGGAACCGGCGCAGCTCTCGCGATGCACATCATCGACGCGTCGGCCAGGTTGCTAAGTGAAATGGCGACGTTTAGCGAAGCAAACGTCAGTAACAAAGCTTAACGATGCTGCGGCAATTCTTACTCGCGGTTCAATTCCTGACGCGCCTGCCGGTGCCGAATCGGCTCGCAACTACCGAAGTAGAACTGGGTCGAGCGGCGGCTTTCTTTCCTTTGGTCGGAGTCATCGTTGGCGGCAGCACAGCCGGAGTTTATCTGCTCGCGGTGCGAGTGGTTTCGGTCTGGGTGGCAGTTGCGATCGCGCTCGCATTCGCTGCTTTCATTACGAGCGGCTTTCATGAAGACGGGTTGGCCGATACGTTTGATGGTCTCGGCGGCGGTTGGACCAAAGACCGCGCGCTGGAGATCATGCGCGACAGTCGCATCGGTACTTATGGTGCGCTAGCGTTGATCTTTCTCGTGCTTGGTAAGTACGTAGCGATCGCTGAAATCGGATCGGAACTGGTTTGGCGGTGGTTGATAGTGGCGCACGTCGCGGCGCGCTGGACGGTTTTGCCGTTATGCAGGTGGCTTCCCTACGCGCGGCCCGAAGGTCAGGGTAAACTCGTCGCTAAACAGATCACTTTCTCAGCTCTCGTCATCGGCTCTTTAACGTTTCTGCTAACACTGCTTCTCTTCCCCTGGCGCACTGCACTCATCGCCATCGGCTTAACGATCGCAGTGACTTTCATTTCAGGTCTCTACTACAAACGACGACTCGGCGGCATCACCGGCGACTGTCTCGGCGCGACGAACCAAATAACCGAACTGCTCCTGTATCTCACCGCGCACGTGCTCTACAAACTCAATTGTTGCTAACGAGTCCCTGGACCATCAACTTCCGCGCTAAATCGATTCGCCCCTCGAGATCCTTTTTCAACTCCGGTTTCAGCTCGAGGCACTTATTAAGATCAGTTTTCGCTTCGTCTTCTCTGCCCAACACCATCAGCGCCAATCCACGATTCGCGTAGGCTTCGGCCATGCGCGGGTCCAACTTGAGTGCACTGGTGAAATCAATGACGGCAGGTTCCATGCGTCCCTGTTTCATTAACGCCGTGCCGCGAGCGTGATGAGCCGTGACGAGAGTCGGCTTGAGTTTGATAGTGCGACTGAATTCAGCAACCGCGCCCGCAAAGTCTTTTTTATCGAGCAGAACAAATCCCAATCCTAAATACGCTTCCGCCCATTTTGGTCTGATTCGCAACGCGTGATGATAATCATCGATCGCCTCGTCGAGTTCGCCGAGATTAGCGCGCGCAATGGCCCGAGAGTGATAGGCGGCAGCGGTAAAAGGATCGCTGACATAGACCTCAATCGAACCTGCTTGCGAGCCATCGTATCGGTGGGAGTTGTTGCCCTTCGACGGTTGCAACTGGGCGTCAAGCTCAATCGCTCTCGTGAAATCGTCAACCGCGCCTTGCCAATCGCCCACCTTAAGCTTTTCGTGACCCAACTCATAGTAACGAACCGCTAACCCGGGAGTTTGTGCATTCGCCGCCTGGCTGGCCCAACAAATCACCGCCAACAAGAGAATGAAACTTCGATGTTGCATGTGCGCATCGTAGGTTTCCTTCCCTGCGGCGTATTCCGCCAATTTGCCTTCGCCTGCCCGGTTTTGCGCAGCAAAACCAAGACATTTTGAGCATCATTTAGAAAGAGCATTCCCCGGTCGCTCAGTAGAATTCGTGCTATGAGCGACTCAAACCAGATCCAACGCCTCAGTGACGACGAGCGCGAATCCTTCCACGCGATTTATCAGGAACATCATCGCCGCGTCTATTCGATATGCCTGCGGATGACCCAAAGCGTCACGGACGCCGAAGATCTCACGCAAGAGATCTTCATTCATCTGTTTCGCAAGATCGGCACCTTTCGCGGCGACGCGGCTTTCACGACCTGGCTGCACCGGTTAACGGTCAACCACGTCCTGATGCACTTCCGGAAGCGGCGCGTCAGATCTGAGTTCGCCACCGAAGAGAAAAGTCTGCCGACCCAGGTCGTGCCCGGTTCAAAAGACCCGAGACGAATGAGAGTCGTCGACCGCATTTTGTTGGCGGAGGTCATTGCAAAACTGCCTGAAGGTTATCGCGAGGCATTTGTGATGCACGACATCGAGGGACTGGAGCACAACGAGATCGCGCAAAAGAGAGGCCGGTCGGCGGGAACATCGAAATCGCAGCTACACAAAGCGAGGATGATGTTGCGTCACCTGATCACCAAACCCAGCAGGCGGCCGCTACAACCGATCGCCTGACCAGCATCAAAAAAACAAAATGGAATCTCTTCCCCTGAACCCCAGAGTGTTGTTCATCGAAGACGACGCTGACACGAGAGAACTCGTTTCCTTCGTGTTGACGCGCGAAAATTTTGAAGTGGTGCTCGCTACTGACAGTGAGGAAGCACTGCTTGCCGCCGGCGCGATGTCGTTTGAATTGTATTTGATCGACAACTGGCTACCCGGTGAGTCGGGCGTGGATCTGTGCAAGCGTTTGCGAGAGTTTGATCGGCGTACGCCGATTCTCTTTTACTCGGGAGCTGCGTACGAACACGACAAGCGGGCAGCGTTTGCAGCCGGCGCGCAGGGATACCTAACCAAGCCAAGCGAGCTTGGCGAATTGGTCCAGGAAGTTTCTCAACTGATCTACAAAGCTGCTTGAGCGGTATTCGCTTGCGCAAAGGCATCGATCTCCGCGAGCTCTGCTTCACTCAAGCGAAACGTTCCGGCTCCGATTATTCCTTCGACCTGTTCCGGTCCTCTTCCACCAACAATCGCACCCGTCACAGCGGACAGACGTAGCGTCCACGCGATCGCCACTTCTCCGGCGGATCTACCGTGACGCGAACCGATATTTCTTAAGAGTTCCGCGAGTTGCAGATTTCGCGAAAGTCGCGGCTCTTGAAAGTCGGGGCTCTTCGAACGCCAGTCGTCATCAGGAAAGTTAGCGATGCGTTCGCGCGTCATTCGGCCGCTGAGTAAACCCGACATCATTGGTGAATAAACAATGACTCCGATGTTGTTCGCTTCGCAGAAAGGCAAAATTTCATCTTCTACTTCTGGATGAATCAATGAATACGGCGGCTGAAGACTGTCGATCGGCGCGATTGCCTGGGCGCGTTTCATTTGCGCTACGTCGAAGTTTGAAACGCCGATGTAGCGAACCTTTCCCTCGCGCTTGAGTTCGGCAAGTGTGGTCCAACCCTCTTCGATTTCGGCGTCGGGATCCGGCCAGTGAATCTGATAAAGATCGATGGTCTCAACTCGCAGCCGCTTGAGACTGCCCTCAACTTCTTTTCTGATCGAATCTCGTTTCAGGCTGTGTGTAATGGTGCCGTTGCTGTCCCAGACTAACGAGCACTTCGTAAAGATGTACGGCTGTTTGGAAAGACCCGCAACCGCCTTGCTCACGATTTCCTCCGAGTGGCCCAGGCCGTAGACCGCAGCCGTGTCGATCCAGTTCATGCCGAGATCGAGCGCGCGGTGAATCGCGGCGATAGACTGTGAATCGTCCTGCTCGCCCCAGGCAAACTGCCAACCACCGCCGCCAACCGCCCAACTGCCGAAACCAACAGGCGTAATAAACAGATCCGACTTACCGAGACGTTTTGTTTCCATCGTTGCTTCCCTTTTTCTTAACGCGAGGGATTCTATAACACAACCCGTAATGCGGTCTCACACGCCACTTTGGATTGAGAGAAATGCCGCAAAAAAGCGCAGTTTCCCGCAAGTTTCAGAAAAGGAATCGGCATACGATCAAAGTAAAATCCCCAGCGGCGTTAGCTTCATTCACTTGCGGTCCATTGGCTTTAGACAAAAGGGGGAGTAAAGATGTCACATACACGTAGTCTCTTTTTTATCGGACTGCTTTTGTCGCAGTGCGCAACCATCACTGTTCTGGCCCAGGAAACGAATCGAACGTTGCCGGACAAGCCCGCGGCAACTTCATCCGACGGTATAAAGTCGAACGATCCGTTGCTAAAGCT
>DATNJO010000773.1:0-4510 GCA_035603895.1 Pyrinomonadaceae bacterium | reverse complement strand
ATCCCATGGTCGGTCGCAGCTTTACGCGCGAGGACGACCAACCGGGCACAGCGCCTGTTGCAATCATCAGTTACGGCGCATGGTCCAGACTATTCGGCAGTGACCGAAGTGTGGTGGGGCGAACTGTTCGCATGAGTGGCGAAAGCTACACGATCGTCGGCGTCATGCCGGCGGACTTCAGTTTCGGCGCGGACACGGAAGCCTGGGTTCCGCTCCGGAAAACCGAAGATTGGACTGACCGTTCCAACCCGCATCTCGTTATCGGCCGTTTGCGCGCCGGCACCACGATCAAAACTGCATCTGAAGATCTCGCCACAGTGTTTCAACGAGTGAAGGAGGAACAACCCGCGGCGATTGGACCAACTGAAGTGGGGCCGCTGGTGACGTCGTATCGCGATCGCGTGATGGGTAATACGCGAGGCCCGCTGCTCATGCTCGCCGGAGTAGTAGCATGCGTATTGTTGATAGCTTGCTCGAACGTCGCCAATCTTCTGTTTGCACGAGCGATCAGGCGGCGACAGGAAATGGCTGTGCGTATCGCGCTCGGCATCAACCGGTTTCGCATGATCAGGCAGTTGCTTACGGAAAGCTTTCTGCTGAGTGCGATCAGCGGTGTTACCGGTTTGCTGTTCGCCATGTTTGCGATTGGCGTGCTCGAACTGTGGTTACCGGTGAACCTGCCTAAGATTGCGCAGTTGAGTATTGATTTCCGCGTGCTCCTGTTTTCTCTTGGCGTCGTCGTGCTAACAAGCATCGTCTTTGGTCTCGCTCCGGCACTTCAATTAGCAAAGACGGATCCTGCAACAATCTTGCGCGAGTTGGGCCACGCAACTTCCGGACGTGGAATCCGGCGTCTTCAAGCCAGCTTGGTAAGCATTGAAATCGCTTTATCGACGGCGTTGCTTTTGACTGCCTGCTTATTGCTGATCAGCTTTCAAAGACTGCGGAATGTTGACTTGGGTTATGAGGCGGAGGGCGTGTTGATAATTCAAACCTCTCTCGCCGCAACGGAATTTGCGACTACCGAATCTGCAAACTTCAGGACTCAACGCGTCATCGAGCGACTAAAAACGATTCCGCAAGTGACGCACGTTGCTACTGTCACCAGACTTCCGACTGAACCCAGTCTCGTCCTCTCTTTTGAACTGTTGTCTGAGGGCTCGCAAGATCGGCAGTTTGAGGCGCATTGGAGAGCGGTCACACCTGAGTTCTTCGAAACTCTTCGCATTCCCTTGCACGCAGGACGTGCATTTACCGATCGCGACACATCAGGTTCGCCGCTCGTTGCGGTTGTAAACAAGACGTTCGTTAGTCGATTTCTGAACGGCGCAAATCCGGTGGGCCAACGTATCGTCATTGGACGCGCTGTCGGAGACAATTTTAGCGATAACCCTCGCGCGATTGTTGGCGTTGTTGAAGACACGCTAGGCAACACTCTTAACGAAGCAGCATCACCTGCGATCTTCGTCCCTGCTGTTCAGGTGCCAGACCGTACCACGGCATTTCTGAATCAGATCGTGCCGCTGAATTGGGTGGTTCAAGTGACGGGAGATCCCTCCGCAATCAGCGGGCGAATTCGACAGGAAGTGTTTGCAGCCGATTCCAGTCTGGTTGCTTCGAATCCGCGTCCACTGATTGAGATGTTGAGCGCGTTGACTGCGCCGCAGAAGATGCAGGCAACGTTGATGACGTTCTTTGCGGGTGTTGCGCTTTTCATGGGCGCGGTTGGCTTGCACGGCGTCATGTCGCATTCACTGGCCGAGCGCAAACGTGAGCTGGGCATCAGGTTCGCACTCGGAGCCAGTCGAGGACGGCTGCTGTGGCTGATGGCGATCTACGTTTTGAAGCTCGTAGTGCCGGGACTGATCGTGGGGATTGGTCTCTCGCTCGCCTTGCGATCTGTGGTGGCTTCTTACCTGTTTGGAGTGAATGATACTTACGTCGTCGTCTATGTGGCGGTGGTTTTGTTGCTTTCGCTGATCGCCGTTATTGCCGCACTCGGTCCCGCGCTGCGGGCAACGAAGGTCGATCTCACGACGGTCCTGCGGCAGTAGATGTTATCGGAGCTCACGACATGAAATTAGCTCTAATACTTTTCTCGATCCTGACCAGTCTCTCATTGTGCTTTGCTACACAGGGTACGCCGGTCACATGTCGCGGGAAATCGCTTCCGATCGCGTTGCTACCTGGTCCGAAAATGACGGGTCTCTCTCTGCCCCTTCGGTTTGGTGGGACCAGGGAGTTCCCACGTCCTCCCATTAACAGGTTTCACACTGAAAAAGGTTTTCGTGAAGTTATAAAGACTCGCGAACAATTCAATGATTTCTGGAAACGGTTCACCACTCCAATTTCACCGAACAACCAGACACCGCTACCACCGGAAATCGACTTCTCGAAAGAGATGATCGTCATTTCGGCAATGGGAATGCGGCCGACTTCGGGCTACTGGACCATCATTGACGGTGCGTGTGAGGTCAACGGCCAGATCGAAGTGTTTGTTACTAATGTCGAAAACACTACGTGTGGCGGGTTCACGTCCTTGACCTACCCCGCTGACGCCGTTCGCTTACCTCAAAGCGACTTGCCTGTCATCTTTCGCGAAACTCAGATCAGTTGCATTGAGTTCTCTAGTCTACTCCAGCGTTTGTCACGCGCTGGGGGACGGTGATGCGAAATACCTTCGCCGCTTCGCTTTGTAGCTGGCAGGGTTGAAGTGTGACGGCAACCAGTCCGTCGTCTTCTCTTTGAGGTATCCCGCCTCCGGATCCGAGCGCCCTTCATCGGTGAGTACGCGCACGATGTAGCGTGCGTAGTGATGGTCGAAAACGCGCATGAACTCGCCGAAGTAGATATCTGCCACTCGTGTATTGCCGCGAATGACGATCATATTCTCGTCGTTCGTGCGCTGCGACGGCTTGCTGAAGTTGGCTGAACCGGTAACGACCAATGGATCGTCGCTGAGCGGGTCCACGAGCATGAATTTGTTATGGATGTAGCGGTTGCGGTTTAGAGGGTTCGATCGCTCTCGCAGAAAATTGGCGAGGGCTCCCTGGCCCAGGAAGGAACCGGCGGCGAAGATCACGTCCCGGTCTGTCCCGACTGACTCCTCCATGCCAAGCGGGTCGTCTTTCACGATATACCGGAGCACGTCGTTGTCCTGGCCCAGTACCTGCTGGAAGACTTCGTCGATGTTGAATGCGAAGGTCATGCAGGAAACTTCCCTCGCCTCGCCGAGCCGATCCGCATACCACTGGAGGGTGTCGTTGCTTTGCTTATCGTCGCGCGCCGAGAATAGCGGGATGACGGAATTCTCGGGCGGCTTTCCGGCGGGTGTCGGCGTGGCGGCCTTGTTCGGAGCGCGGAGTTTAGTCGGCGTGAGATTATCCGCCAGCCGCTGCCAGTAATCGAGGTATTTCGCGGCGACCTCCTGATCCCAAACAATATGGCCCACGTTGGAGTGGCCGAAGATGCCGCCGGCGGAGATATTTGTCGAGCCCATCCAAACGGCGACCGGTGTGTCGCCCTCCAGCAGCACGATGAATTTGTTATGGCGGATGCCCTCACTCACGGTTCGCGGTATGACCGCGTCATTGGCGTCGAGCCCTGCTGCCGCAATGGTCGCCTCGTTCTCGACTTTATATTCGCTTTCCCCGTCGTACACGATCTTTACGTCGGCCCCGGCCTCAATTACTTTCGCGAATGCGTTTGCGACAGGCTGATAATGGAACTCATAAAAGGCGGCGCGAAGCCCCATGCCGTCGCCGGCGAGCCCGATGAATTTCAAGAGTGCTTCGAAGAGACCGCGCGAGAGCCACTTCATTTCCTTGGACCGCGGATTCTCGGCGTCCGGTTCGCGATTGCCAAACTCTCGAGCGTAGGCTTGTGAACCGATCACACCGCGATTGAAGAAGATGTCGTGCTGGATGCCGTCGTTATTGTTATGAGTCTGACCAACCTCGATCTCAGCAGTCACATCAAGGGTTACTGCCGCGGCATCATCAAGTTTCGGGTTCTTCACGGTGCCGAATACGGGAACGATGCGAAATTGATAGTTGGTGCCCGCCTTAGCGGTGTAGTCGGCCCATTGGAAGCTCTGGATCGGATGCTCTGCTGTGGAGACTGGTGTTCCGGGAGGTAGTCCCTTGTCCTTATCCTTGAAACGCTTGATCGAACGCATCCAGTAACGCTCAACCTCGTTGCCCGCGGCGTCGAGTTCAGCGCGCTCAACGGCATAACCCAGCAAGTCTGAGCGGGTTGGCAGCGTTCCGTCCAAGGTATCCCATGCCAAGACGACCACGTATGTTCCGGCGTAAGCCGAAGCCTTCAGCTCAGAGCTCTGTCCTGTTGCTCGCATAACCCTCCTACTGTCGATGTGGCTTTAACTCCACTCTTAATGCCTGAATCGTGACTTTTATTTCACCTTATAAAAAAGTGTGCCCGTGCTGTCGATTTTTCGTCTGCGCGAACGACTAGATGGTGAAGATGTTAATCTGTTTGTCCCGAAGAGAAA
>DATNJO010000772.1:0-6755 GCA_035603895.1 Pyrinomonadaceae bacterium | reverse complement strand
GGTGCATTGGAACCTGCGGCCAACGCTCGGCACGACGTTCAAGCGGTTTCTGGTTTACTCGCGCAACAATATTCGCGCGGGACTGTGGCGGCAGTGGCAAGCTACGATCTTGTTTCGTTACGCGATGCTGTTGGCGTTGCTGGTGCTCGCGTTGCTTGTTGATGCGTGGTGGGCTTTGGTTCCGGTTGGAGCGTGGTTGTTGATGTTGATTGCGCGTGCGGTTGTTTCGATCAGACGTAACCGTGACTGTTATCCGGCATCGCTTTTTCATAACGTGTTGCGTGGTAGTTTGATCGTGTCGCTGCTGGCGGTGTTGGACGTGGCGGCGATCGCCGGCAGCGTGCAGTGGTTGCTGTTCGACGCTTTCCGCTCGACGCGCAAGCCTGCGGTGGAGGCCGGAAATGGAGTTTAACGCACGCAACCTCCGTGTTCTCTGTGTCTCTGTGGTTCAATAATGCTTGGGAAAAAACAACCACAGAGACACAGAGAACACAGAGGAAACCTTGCCGGCCGCCGTGTCATGTTCATTTCCTACAACGGAATGCTCGATCCGTTGGGGCAAACGCAGGTGCTTCCGTATCTGCGCCAGTTGGCGAAAAGAGGCGTTCGCTTCACGTTGTTGAGCTTCGAACGCGAGCGCGCGTTTACACCGGAAGGCGCTGCGAAATGTGAAGAGCTGCGGCACGAACTCGAGACGCAGGGAATCGAGTGGCACTGGATGCGTTATCACCAGCGGCCTTCAGTGCCGGCCACGATCTACGACGTGCTCGCCGGCATTCGCAAAGCGAGCGCGCTGGTCAAACGAAACAAGATCGAGATGGTCCATGCGCGCGGTCACATTCCGGCCACGATCGCGGTCGCGTTGAAGCGGCGATTCGGAATCAAGATGATCTTTGACTTGCGCGGGTTGATGGCTGAGGAGTACGTCGACGCCGAACACTGGCGCGAGGGAAGTTTGCCGTATCGCATTACCAAGAGCGCTGAGCGGCGGATTCTCGCGTCCACGGATGCGATCGTGACTCTTACGGAAAGAATCTGGCCGATTATTCGTGAATGGGAAGGGTTGCGCGGCCGCACTCCGCAGCACGAAGTGATTCCTTGTTGCGTGGATCTCATGCGGTTCCGGTTCAGCGATGAAGAGCGCGCGCGGCGGCGTAACGAACCCGGGCTTCGAGACCAGTTTACGATTGTTTACAGCGGCTCGCTCGATGGCTGGTACCTGACGGAGAAGATGGCCGACTTCTTTGCGAGCTTCGTGAAGCGTAACCCGAAATCGCATCTGTTGTGGCTCACGACGGGCAGTCACGATCGTGTGCGTGAGTTGATGAACAGCCGCGACGTCGGCGCGGACCATTACAGTGTGCGCTCTGTTGCGGCGGCGGAAGTTCCTTCTTATTTGTCGGCGGCAGATGCGGGCCTGGCTTTTATTAAGTGTTGTGTATCGAAGATGGCGTCGTCGCCCACGAAGAATGGGGAGTATCTTGCGTGTGGGTTACCGCTTATCATCAATGCCGGGATTGGTGATTCTGATGCGTTGATAGACCAATGGCAGGCGGGTGTCCTGATCGAAGAGTTTACGGAAGGGGAATATGCGCTCGCCGGTAGCCATATCGAAACGATGGTTGCAGAGCCGGATGTGAGAGATAAGGCACGACGCGTGGCGGAGCAGGTTTTTCATCTTGAGAACGTTGCAGGTGAGAGATACGCGTCGCTTTATCAAAGAGTGTTGAATAGCGCTGTTGTAAAAGGATGAAAGCCACAAGAGGCACAAGAAGCACAAGAGCAGCGCGAATATCTTGTGCCTTTTGTGCCTCTTGTGGCAAAGAATGCTGAATAGGTAATGACGCCTGACGTAGACAAGTTAGTGGAGACACTGCGCTGCCCGAGTTGTCGCGGCGATCTGTCGGCTTCCGAAAGCGAACTGATCTGCCGCGCTTGCAATGTGTCGTATCCGATCGTCGACGGTATTCCGCGGATGTTGGCGCCGAGCTTGCGCGACGCGCTTGCGGGCCAGGTTTCTGCAACCGGCACGGATGCAAAACAGGTCGAGACTGCGCTGAGCTTTGGTTACGAGTGGCACCGCTTTCCGGAAATGTACGACGAGTGGGAGCGCCAGTTTCTCGACTACATGCAGCCGCACGGACCCGAATTTTTTCGCGGCAAGAAAGTGCTCGACGCGGGTTGCGGTAACGGACGCTTTGCTTACTACGCGGGTAAGTACGGCGCGGAAGTGTGGGCGATCGATCTCGGCCCCGCGGTCGAAGTCGCGTGCCGCAATACCGAATCTGTTGGCGCGAACGTGGTTCAAGCAGACTTGCACAATCCACCGTTTGCACTCGAGAGTTTCGACTTCATCTATTCGATCGGAGTATTGCACCACTTGCCCGATCCGGAAGTCGCGTTTCGAAATCTACTGCGGTTTTTGAAACCCGGTGGCGAAGTGCAAATCTATCTTTACTGGAAACCCGAACGCCGGCCGATCAAGGCGCTGCTGTTGTCGGGGATTGCGGGCGCCAGGGCGTTGACCACGCGAATGCCGCACAAAGCGGTTTACTTGCTGGCGTATCCGGCGGCTGCAGGAGCGTTTCTGTTTTTTGTTTGGCCGTACCGGATCATGAAGCGTTTGCCGCGGCTGGAACGTCTCGCGGAAGAGCTGCCCATGAAGCAGTACGCCAGTTATCCGTTCCGTGTGTGTGTTAACGATCAGCTCGATCGGCTTTCCGCGCCGATCGAGAATCGTTACACGCGCGCTGACGTGCAGAACTGGTTGGTCCGTGCGGCACTGGAGTCGCCGCGCGTGGGTGAGAATTTTGGGTGGGTGGCGACAGGACGCAAGTCTGGGTAAGATGGGCCGCGGATTAACACGGAGAGACACGGACAAGACGGATAAATAATGCGTGTTCTAGCTTTAATGCCGGGGCTTTACGATACCTCGCCGGGCCAGCGTTACCGGCTGGAGCAGTGGGAACCGCTGCTGCGCGAACGCGGCGTTGAGATCACTTGGGCGCCTTTTGAAGACGATGAGCTGCACTCGATCGTCTACAAGCCCGGCCGCATGGGTAAGAAGTTGCAACTCGTCACGCGCAATCTCGCGCGGCGTCTCTCGACAATCAATAGAGCGCGTAAGTACGACCTCGTTTACATCCTGCGTGAAGCCGCGTTGCTGGGACCGCCGATTTTTGAACGGTTGCTTTATCAACAGCGCGTGCCGTTTGTCTTTGATTTTGACGACGCGATCTTTGTCTCGTATCGCAGTCCGTCGAATGGCTATTTGAGTTATCTGAAGTTTGCTTCGAAGACTAAAACCATCTGCCGTCTTGCGTCGCACGTGATGGTGGGCAATCCGTATCTCGCCGAGTATGCAGGCGCGGTAAACGACAACGTCACCGTCGTTCCGACGACGATCGACACGGTGAAGTATCGCGTGCCACCACCGAAGACGACGGACGGGCCGCCGGTTATCGGTTGGACCGGCAGTTTCAGTACGGTCCAACATCTCGACACTTTGCGTGGCGCGTTAAAGCAATTAGCGGAGACCGAACAGTTTCGTTTGCGAGTGATCGGCACGCCGACTTATGAGCTGTCATCCGTTGACGTTGAAGCGATGCAATGGCGCGCGGCAACCGAACTCGAAGACCTTCATGCGATCGACGTCGGCGTGATGCCGCTGCCGGACGACAACTGGAGCAAAGGCAAGTGTGGGCTGAAGGCGCTGCAATTCATGGCGCTGGGAATTCCCACGATCTGCTCGCCCGTCGGCGTCAATACAGACATTATTCAAGACAACGAAAACGGTTTTCTGGCGATGTCTGAAAGCGAGTGGGTCGACAAGCTGACTCGACTGTTGCGTGATGCTGAACTTCGCCGGCGACTCGGCGATGCGGGACGCGTGACGGTCGAACAACGATATTCCGCGGCGATTCAAGCGCCGCGAGTTTACGAGATTTTCAAATCCGTTCAGCATGAGCCACGGATTAACACGGAGAGACACAGACAAAACGAGGAGCTCATTTTTGGAAAAAGCTAATGTGTTGGTTACGGGTGGCGCCGGATTCATCGGCTCGCACCTGGTTGATGCTTTGGTCGACAAGGGCCATCGAGTGCGTGTGCTCGATCAGCTTGTGTCGCAGGTACACGGGGAGAATGCGTCGCCGAAGTATGTGAATCCGGCCGCGGAGTTCGTGCGTGGCGATGTTTGCGATCGTGCAGCAGTTGACGCGGCGCTTGAAGGGATCGACGTCGTTTATCACGAAGCGGCGGAAGTCGGCGTTGGGCAGTCGATGTATGAGATCGAGCGCTACGTTCGCGCAAACGATCTCGGCACGGCAGTGGTGCTCGAAGCGGTGCTCGCGCGCCGCCCGCAGATCAAGAAGCTAATGGTTGCTTCGTCGATGTCGATCTACGGCGAGGGCGCTTACACGTGTCCTGACTGTGGTCCGATCGCGCCGCAACTGCGCCCGACCGAACAATTGCGCGATCGTCGTTGGGAAGTTGAGTGTCCAAACTGCGGCAAAGAACTTTCGGCCGTGCCGACGACTGAAGAGAAACCGCTTTTCCCGACTTCCGTTTACGCGGTGACCAAACAGGACCAGGAACAGTTTTGTCTCGCGGTGGGCCGCTCGTACGGCATTCCGACAGTTGCTTTGCGTTATTTCAACGTTTACGGAACGCGCCAGGCGCTATCGAATCCTTACACCGGTGTTTGCGCGATCTTTTCCGCGCGGCTTTTGAACGGCAACCGCCCGCTGATCTTCGAAGACGGCGAACAGACACGCGACTTCGTTCACGTCAGCGACATCGTGCGCGCGAATCTGCTCGCGCTCGAAACCGACGCGGCTGATTACCAGGCGATCAACGTGGGCACTGGACGGCCAACGTCCGTGCGCACCGTCAGCAATCTGCTAGCGAAGGGTTTGGGACTCGATCTTGAACCGGAAATCGTAGCGAAGTATCGCGAAGGCGACATCCGGCATTGCGTTGCCGACATTTCCAAAGCGAAGTCGTTGCTCGGTTACGAGCCGCAGGTTTCGCTCGAACAGGGAATTCCCGAATTATTGTCATGGGTCCGCGCGCAAGCGGCGCAGGACCAGGTTGAAAGTGCCACCGCGGAATTGGAGAGTAGACAGTTGGTACGTTAAGGCCATCCACAGATTACTTTTCAAGGAACTAACTGCGTAATCTGTGGATGGTTTGACGGCAGAGGAACACATATTTGCGAACCCGTTTGCTGATACTGGCTTTGTTCGCGCCGTTGCCGTCATTCCTGAAGCGAGGTCTGTATCGTGGGGTTTTTCGCTATAAGATCGGCAAAGGAGTCCGCATCGGGCTCAGCATTATCGACGCGGTCGAATGTTCGATCGAAGATAACGTTACCATCGGCCACTTCAATGTCGTCACGCGAGTTGAAAAACTGACGATTCAAGACCACGCGCGCATCGGTCACTTGAATATCATTCGTGGCGGTTCTGAAGTAAGTTTGGGACGGTACTCGGAAATTATTCGGTTGAATGAGATCAACTCCATTCCCGATCCCGACGTGGTCAACGAGATCGACCCGCGGTTTCTGTTGGGTAATGGCAGCATCGTCACGACGGGCCACAAGATCGACTTCACCGACCGGGTGGAGATTGGCCGGCGCGTGATACTCGGCGGCCGCAATTCATCGTTGTGGACGCACAACCGGCAACGGACGAGGCCGATAACGATCGGCGAGAAAGCTTATATCGGCTCGGAGATTCGAATGGCGCCGGGGAGTGCGATTCCGGCCCGTTCGATCGTGGGGATCGGCTCCGTGATTACTGCATCGCTCGCGGAAGAAGGTAAACTAATCGCCGGCGTTCCTGCGAAGACGATTAAAGACCTGAGCAATGAGGATGAGTTTCTAATCGAACGAAAAACGCGGCCGGATCTTCCGGACGACGTCTGAGTTGTAAATGAATACTCTAATCATCGTTTTTACGCTGCTGATGTGCGTCGGCGTAATCTGGTTCGTGCCCGGCCAGGGGCCGGGCGCGTTGGCCGTTTGCGCAGTTGTTTCCTTGCCGACGCTCTTCATTCTCATTCGCACGCAGGACGAGCGGCGTTTTCTGCTGCGGCTCTTTGTCATCGCACTCATGGGCAGAGTAGTGTTGGCGACTGCAATTAACGTGGCTGATTGGGAAGCTTTCTTCGGCGGCGACGCACACACGTACGACATCTTTGGAAAGTCGCTGTTGCAGTCGTGGTATGGCGACGTTTATCACTCAGCGCGGTATGCCGGGTTTATCAAATCGGGCGCCGGTGCGTGGGGCATGCTTTACGTCGTTGCCGCTGTCTACGCCGTGATTGGCGAAAACCTCTACGCGATCCAGCTCATTAATGCTTCCGTCGGCGCGGCGACTGCGATCGTGGTCTATTACGTAGCGCAGACCCTCTTTGGCAACATTCGCGTCTCTCGTTTAGCCGCGCTCCTGGTTGCTTTCTTCCCGTCGCTGATTCTGTGGACGTCGCAGGCGTTGAAAGACGGATTGATTATTCTCGCGCTCGCGCTCGCGATGCTCGCGACGCTGCGATTGATGGAGAAGATCACGATCGGCTATGTGTTCGTGCTGACAACGTGTCTGCTGG
This sequence comes from Pyrinomonadaceae bacterium, assembly GCA_035603895.1. Lineage (GTDB taxonomy): Bacteria > Acidobacteriota > Blastocatellia > Pyrinomonadales > Pyrinomonadaceae > PSRF01. The sequence continues at coordinate 149 of DATNJO010000772.1, read as the reverse complement.
CGCTGCTTAGTTTGCGTTTCTACATCTTCTACATGATGTTGGCGGCAGTCGTGGGTAGCTTTTTCATCGGGATGAAAGCGATAAACACGCAGGGCTTTATTCAGCGTTTCATGGCCGTCGCGGTGATGGGGCTCGCGTTCACGTGGTTT
>DATNJO010000771.1:0-3276 GCA_035603895.1 Pyrinomonadaceae bacterium | reverse complement strand
CTGACACTTCGACGTGTGTACCGGCTGCAACTAGTTCGCGCTGCCAGCACGTCCAACGTTCATCAAACAACGGTACGTCGAACGGAACGATCGCGATGCCCTCGAGCCGGCCCACAGAAGGAGACCACTGCTGCGTACCAGCGATAATGCACGCGCCGGCCAATTCCTTCGCTAAACGAGACATGAACCGCTTTAGCCGCGGCAGCATTCGCGTGTCAGTCGCAACGGCATCGAAGTCTTCGAGATACAGAATCGCATTCTGAAGACTGGCTTCGCGGCAGATGAGTTTGACGACGCCATCGACGTCGATTTCGAGTGACACTGCTTCGGCAAGATCCACGATCAGAAGTGATGCTGCTGATTCATGTGCGAGCGCTTCAGCGGCAGCACGCCGTCCTGAACCCGGCCGCCCCTGAAAATACAATCCCACCGCCGATCCATTTTTTCGTTGCTGTTCGAGGAGGAAAGGAAGAGCACGCTTCACTTCCGCGTTCAAATGCAGTTCGTCGAAACACACTGACGGGCTCACCAGCCGGCAGATCGAACTCAAGCGTGCATCCAGACCAGATTGGCCCAGCAGCAATCGGATAACTTGATCGTCAAGTTTGAAATAGTGCGACAACAAAGGCGGCTGCGTCTGATGCGGATCGGGAAACAGGTGGGCCAACCGGTTCTGAAAGAGCGGCGCATCCGGAGCAAAATGAATTCGTGCGCGCAGTTTGTCCTCAGCGGAATCACATAACAGGTTCAAAGCTAAATCCACTGTTGGACGCTTGCGTGTGACGTCGTCCTGAAGATATGCGTACAGACGTTCGTAACGGAGATCGATTTCCGGAGCTAACGCAATCTGAATCAAATCGAAATCGAAGTCGGTTAGACCGAAGGATTGTCGAAGCCACTCGAATTGCGGACAACTGCTCGCAGGCTCCGACAAGCGCGGGACTTCACGCGCTGATTGCAGCGTGGGCGCGCCCGGTTCGAGTGTTAAGAGTTGTTCGACGTCGTTGTGTGTAATGAACAGGCCGCGCAGACTGTCATTGGAGACTTTCGATCCGTAAGTTTCCGCGGCTTTAACTACCGCTTGTTGCAGCAGATGGTCCAATCGGCCGAGAGCAGACAGAAGTACCTTCGGCGGCGAACCGCTGGCATCAACAATGATTGCTTCACAAGCAGTGCTCATATCTCTACGACTGTTTCGGCGGCATGTCAGGCAGGGACCCAGGCGTTGGGGACCTACGGTTCGACCTGCTGGGTGGCAGGAGGAAACGTCAACATGTCTGAGCTAACGTGCTGCCGATTAAAGGGATATGAAGAATCTCTGAAAACGGCGAGGTAAAAATGTGTTAGGAATCGGGGTTAGAACAAGGAAGCGCAGCATAACAATAAGCCTTTCTGTGTTGAGACAGCACTATGCTTTGCGCTAAGATGCGGGCAGCAATGCGGTGCACCTTTCCATGCGCAAGCGTGCTGAAAGTTGTTCCGGCTACTCCGTTACTATTTACCGATAGTAGCGGAGTTTTTCTTTAGCTCTTCAAAACTGTTTGGTTATCACCCGTCTATTTGTCGAGGCATCTGACCTCACTGGCCTACTCAAAATGATATTTCGTCGGGGGGATTGGACCTCATGGGAAGTGTCCTTTTAAAACGGAACGTGAGACTAGTGAAGCACGTCAACACTAGCGGGATAACTATCTGCAACGGTAGGCGCACGGTAAACCCGAAAGGTAAAAATGTCAATAGAAAACTCTTGCTGACAGTTGCGTCCTGTATTCTGCGGCCTCATGAATGTCGCGTGCATTTCGGGCTGTTCAGGAACGGCGACACAAACGTTTTCCGTCACATCGGATTTACTACGACCGTCAAGAGGACACGTGATCGATTCAACAAACGAATCAATCGCGGGCCCATCAGTAAAGCTTGTCTGAAAAGTTCTCTACGCAACGGCGGAGACCTGGTGGACCATCAGGAAGCATCTTTGAGCTCGACTGGAACGGACCATCCTCAGTTGGGAGGCCGCAACAGCGTCGCCGACGAATGCTGGACAGGGCACTCTGAATCTCACCCAGGAGACTATTTCGCATGACTTGGGCGTTCCAAGACACTATCGTAACGGGCGCATTGCAAAGAACTGGAGTTAGCCGCCGAGTCTTCTTAAGTTATACCATCAATCAGAATGGGTCTGCTTTCAGACTCAGTCGGCTTTACGACAGACAGCCCCGTTCATAATCAGGTAGAAAAATCCTTCCCCGGTGCCTTCGGTTTTTTCGATCTTGAGCTATTGGCTCAACTGGCGGTAGCCCGCTAGCTTCCCACTTCCTCATCCCGACCTCTGGAGCAATATCAACATGAAGTCAGAAGGTGTCCCCAAAAACCTGAATGACCTTTCCACAAGTGAGCGCGCTGCGCTCGTTATGCGACTCAAGAGAAAACCGGCGGACCTAACACCCGAGCAAACAATACAACGCCGCAAAGATTCTGGTCCCATTCCGCTTTCCTTCGCCCAGCAACGACTCTGGTTTCTCGATCAGATGGGCTATAGCAATTACTTCATTTCGGGTACTTCTCGCTTGACCGGTCTGCTTGATGTGAAGGCGCTCGAACGGAGCCTGAATGAGATCGTGCATCGGCATGAGGCGCTACGGACGACTTTTACCACGATCGACGGCCAACCAATGCAGATCATTGCGCCGCGATTACCCCTCACGCTATCGGTGCTCGATCTGAGCCAACACCTCTCGGATGAGCGCGCGGCAGAGACAGCACGGCTGAGGAGTGAAGCGTTGCAGCCCTTCAATCTGGAGCGAGGGCCACTGCTGCGCGCGAGCCTGTTGCGCCTCGCCGAGAACGAGCATTTCTTGTTGTTGACGATGCATCACATCGTCTCTGATGGTTGGTCGCTCGGAGTATTGTTCCGTGAATTAGCCACACTCTACGAAGGTTTTGCTCAAGGTGAGACGCCACGACTGCCGGAGCTTCCCATTCAATACGCTGATTTTGCCGTCTGGCAACGCCGTTGGTTGAGCGGCGAAATCCTGGAGCGACAATTGGCATATTGGAAAGAGCAGTTAAGCGACACTCCTCCAGTGCTTGCTCTTCCCACTGATCTGCCACGCCCGGTAGTTCCCACAATCGAAGGTTCCTTCGTGCTCCATGAAATCAGCAAAGAGTTAACGGAAGCGCTGAAAAATTTGAGCCGCCAGGAGGGAGTGTCTTTGTACATGACGCTGCTTGCGGCTTTCAAAATTCTGTTGGCCCGTTACGCGGGGCAGGATGAGG
>DATNJO010000770.1:0-3271 GCA_035603895.1 Pyrinomonadaceae bacterium | reverse complement strand
TGCGGTCGGAACACCGCCGACAAGCGCACCGAGATTGACGCCGGTTCCCGCGGCTCCGTTAACGATGCCGTTGTCCGTCAGCAGTGAAAAGCCCGGTGAACCACCAAGACCGGTGTCGATTGTCGTACCGATCTGATTGCCGAATTGCAGCAGGTCGTTCTTCGATACTTCGTAGATGTTGACGTCCATCACCACTTCCGCGCGGTCCTTATCGACGCTCTGCAACAGCTCGCCAATGAGTCGCACGTTTTCAGCAGTGTCGCGCACGGTCAAACTGTTCGTCGAATCATCCGGCACAACGATCGTCTGCGGACGGCCCACTGACGGCGGAATCGCCTGCTGGACGAGCGTGCGCGCATCGGCGGGTTTCATGTTTGACAAGTAGAACGTGCGGAGTACGAGTTGTTGATACTGCGGCCGGCGTGCCTGGTCCGCGACGAGAATTGTGCGACGGCTAAGCTTCTGGAAGAAGAGTCCTTCCTGAAGGAACACGTAATCGAGCGCCTGCGCGGTAGTGACGTCTTTTAAATTAAGATCGATGGTTTTTGATTGCGTGAACGACTGACGATCGAAAATAACGTTGAGGTTGAGTTGCTCGGCGAGACTGCGAATCAACGCTTTGAGATCGCCAGTGTAGTTGATGACACGCAGTTGCACGCTGCTCGGCGACGGCAACTCACCGTTGACCGGCATCATGGTCCCACTGTCGGGAACTTCATTTCCTTTGCTGCCACCGTTACCGTTGCCGTTCCCATTGCCGCTGGACGGTGTTCGTCCTTCTTTAACAGCCTGCAAACGGAGCATTCTGTCCATTTCCGACACAGCGAGTTCGTTCACCGCGTCGTAGCCATAAGCTTGTCGAAAGGCGTTGTACGCTCCAACGTAATCGCCTCGTTCTGCCAGCGACCTCCCTTGCTGCATGTAAGTCTGCGAAGCGTTGAAACTGGCGCGGCGGAAGTGGAGTTGATACTCCATGTTCGATGGGTCCGCGGCCACGGCGAGCGTGAACTCCTGAGCCGCTTTGTCCCACTGCTGCGCCCGCTCGTAATCCATGCCGCGCTTGAAGTTCTTCTCGCCCTTTTTCGCAAAGGCCGTCATCGGCACCGCGAGGATGCTGAGCGCCAGAACCAGGGATATAAGTGTGCGAATTCTACTGTTGTTTCTCATGGCTTTCTTACTCGGGAGGTGGAAAGTTTAGCGACCCTTTTGAAGCGACCCTTATAATGCCGCCGAAGCGCCTAAGATGCAAGATCGTGGCGGCTAAGTTCCTTACACGCGAGCAGTTTATTTCAGTTCCCTATAAACCATCCGAACATCTAAATTGTACTTTTACTGCGGGGGAGTTGCGGGCCGGGGCAGTGTCCTAATTTGAACCCCGCAGGCGTTACGAATTTCAATCTGAACGCCGAAGGCGTTTACTAATTTCAGCCCGGGGTTGCTTCAACCCTGGGGGGGGCCAAACGAATGAAAAGTTCGCAACTCTGAAAGAGTTGGCGAGGAGTCGCGTCGCTTAGCCAACGCTTTCAGCGTTCACTCCGGTTGTTGGTGTCTCCCAGGGTTGTACCAACCCTGGGCTGACATTAGTAAACGCCTTTGGCGTTCAGAGTTAGGGCACTACTCGGGTCGGGTTTTGGCTGACTACTTCATCTCGCCCAGTTCGTCGACGAAGGTGACGCGGTTGATTTCGTGTAAGGTCGAAGTCCCGGTAAAAACCTTCTGCAAGGCTGACTCGCGCAAACTCTTCAACCCTTCGGCCTCTGCCGCGCGGCGCACTTCCGAACCCGGGCGCCGTTCGACAATCATCTCGCGGATATTATCCGACAAATCCAGCAATTCGTGAATCGCTGTGCGGCCACGGTAACCCGTGTGATTGCAGGCGTCACAGCCGACGTTCATGTAGAACGGACGCTCGCCATGAATGTCGGGCCGTAGTCCTGATTCCCACAACTCGGTGTCGTTCGGCCGATACTGACGTTTGCAATACGGACACAACATTCGGATCAGCCGCTGGGCCAGCACGCAGTTCAACGAAGAGACGAAGTTGTAGGGCTCGACGCCCATGTTCAAAAAGCGTCCGATCACATCGATAACGTTATTCGCGTGGACGGTAGTAAATACGAGGTGACCAGTCAGCGCGGATTGGATCGCGATCTGCGCTGTCTCGGTGTCGCGAATCTCACCGACCATGATCTTGTCCGGGTCGTGACGTAGGATCGAGCGCAATCCACGATCGAACGTCAAACCTTTTTTCTCGTTGACGGGAATCTGCGTGATGCCGTGCAACTGATACTCAACCGGGTCTTCGATCGTGACGATCTTGTCTTCTTCGTTTCTGATCTCGTTCAGCGCGGCGTAGAGCGTGGTCGTTTTACCGGAACCGGTTGGGCCAGTGACGAGCACCATGCCGTACGGCTCCGCGATGTAGCGGCGAAATTTCCGCAGGTCTTCTTCCGCAAACCCGACCACGTTCAGATTGAGATTGCGAAACTCTTCGTTGATCTGTTCCTTGTCGAGAATACGAATAACCGCGTCTTCGCCGTGAATCGTCGGCATAATAGAGACGCGGAAGTCGACGTTGCGTCCTTTATAACGAACTCTGAAACGGCCGTCCTGCGGCACGCGCCGCTCGGCGATGTCGAGTTCGGACATGACCTTGATACGCGAGATCAGCGTCTGGTGATAAGCGAGGTCGATCGGATCGACTTTCGCGTACAGCGCGCCGTCGATGCGGTACTTCACCTGCACTTCAGTGTCGCGTGTTTCGATGTGAATATCAGACGCACGCGACTCCATCGCGTTGTAGATGATCGTGTCGACGAGTTTGATAATCGGCGACATGTCCGCGTCTGTCGCCAGGCGATCGAGGTCGAGTACTTCTTCACCGTGTTCGGTTTCTTTGACAAGCGAAATGCGAAATCCCGAAGCCGCTTCCTGCAACACGCGCTGCGTGGTGTCGCCTTTGCGCAGCACGACTTCAACCGCGCCGGCAGTGGCGACGTACGGAGTGATCCGCGTGCGCAACGTACTCGAAAGCTCGTCGAGTCGCTCGAGGTCCGTCGGGTCGGCCATCGCGATGTGCAGGCCCTTTTCGTCTCGTTTGAGCGGAACGAACTGGTGCCGCACCATCAGGTCGACGGGCACTTCAGTAAAGAGCTGATAATCGATTGGTGATTCGCGATCGTGCGGCAGCAGATCGACAAACGGCAGGCGGTAACGGCGCGCGAGTTCTTTCGCCGCCTTCATCTCGGGCGGTACGTGCTCTTCGCCGTTT
>DATNJO010000769.1:0-2489 GCA_035603895.1 Pyrinomonadaceae bacterium | reverse complement strand
CATGACTTTGGCGTCGGTCGTAACCGGCAACACGGTTGTTTTGAAACCTTCTTCCGACGCGCCGACAATCGCGTTCAAGTTTTTCGAGATCCTCGAAGAAGCGGGATTGCCGCCGGGCGTGGTCAACTTCATGACCGGTTCGGGCGCTGAAGTCGGCGACGTGATCGTGGACCATCCGAAGACGCGTTACGTTGCGTTCACCGGTTCGAAGGAAGTCGGACTCCGGATCAACGAGCGCGCGGCGAAAGTTCACGACGGACAGATTTGGATCAAACGCGTCGTGGCGGAGATGGGCGGCAAGGACGCGATCGTCGTCGCTGACGATGCAAATCTCGACGACGCAGCGACCGGCGTGGTGCAGTCGGCTTTTGGTTTTCAGGGACAGAAGTGTTCGGCGTGTTCGCGCGCGATCATCGACGCGAAGGTTTACGACGAGATGGTCGAAAAGATTGTCGACCGGACCGCTAAGCTCAAGCTCGCCGCGCCGAGCGATCTGTCGACCAACTTGAGCGCCGTGATCAACGAGAAGGCGTTCAAGGCGATCAATTCCTACATCGAAAAAGGAAAGAGTGAAGGCGGGCGCGTCGTGATCGGCGGCGGATCTGATGGCGAGCAGGGGTTCTTTATCGAACCGACCGTCATTGCTGATGTAAAACCCGGCGACACGATCGAACAGGAAGAGATCTTTGGACCAGTGCTGGCCGTTATCAGGGCGCAGAACTACGACGATGCGTTGCACATTGCCAACGATACGCAGTTTGGTTTGACCGGCGCTGTTTACAGTGCAGACGAGACAAAACTGCATCGCGCGCGCAAGGAGTTTCACGTCGGTAACTTGTATTTGAATCGGAAGTGCACTGGCGCGCTGGTGGGCGTGCATCCGTTTGGCGGTTTCAACATGTCGGGTACCGATTCGAAGGCCGGCGGACGCGATTACCTGTTGCTCTTCATGCAGGCGAAAGTAGCGGCAGAAAAAGTTGGAGCAACCGCAGGCCGCAAAGCCTCAGCGGCGGACTGAACTCTGACAGGATTAACAAGACTGACAAGATGTTCACTTCTTGTGAATTCTGTAATCCTGTCAAAGAGCTTTAATATCGACGCATGCGAATAGTTTTCATGGGAACACCTCAAGCTGCTGTTCCCACGCTGCGCCGGTGTGTCGAGGACGGCCACGAGATTGTGGCTGTTTGGACACAGCCGGATCGCCCTTCGGGTCGCGGCAACAAAGTCTCGTTTTCACCGGTCAAAGAGTTTGCGCTTTCGCGAAACATCGCGGTTTACCAACCTCAAAAAATAAAAACCGACGAAACCAGGCAACTCTTCGCCTCGCACGACGCGGACGTCGCCGTCGTCGTGGCCTATGGCCGCATCCTGCCTGAAGAATTTTTGCGCGCGCCTGCCCGCGGGTGTATCAACGTCCATTTTTCGTTACTGCCGAAATATCGTGGCGCCGCTCCAGCCAACTGGGCCATCGTGAATGGTGACAAAGAAACGGGCGTGACGACGATGTTCATGGAACCCACACTCGACACTGGTCCAATACTGCTCCAACACGCCACGCATATCGGCGAAACGGAAACCGCGCCGGAGTTGATGCAACGACTCTCCGAAACTGGCGCGCAGTTGTTGAGTGAAACGATAGTGCGACTCGACGAATTGACGCCGCAACCGCAGGACGACACGCAAGCGAGCTTTGCGCCGATCATCAAGAAGGAAGACGGACTGATTGATTGGTCGCGTCCGGCGGAAGTTATTGAACGTGCAATCCGTGGATTTCAGCCGTGGCCGGCTGCACACACGACTTTCAATTCGAAAGGGTTGACGATCTGGGAGGCGCAACCGCTGTTAGTCACATCGCAGGAGGTTCAGCCGGGTGAAGTAGTGGTTGCGCTTCGCGATGAACTGGTGATCCAGTGTGGGAATCAGACTGCATTGCGCGTGCTCGAGGTTCAGCCGGAGGCGCGCAAACGGCTTGCGGCGCGCGATTTCATCAACGGTATGCGCGTGAAGGTTGGCGATCGCTTTGGGAAAGATTAAACAGATCTCGCCTGCAAGGCGCGCGGCTTTTGACATACTTCGCGAAGTTGAAGCGGGTGCGTTCTCTTCGATTCTCCTCGCTGCTGAAGAACCAAAACTGAAACCCGTAGACAGGGCGTTGACTCACGAGCTTGTGCTCGGTGTGTTGCGCTGGCAGTTGTGGCTCGACAAGCTGATCGAACACTTCACGAAACGCCGTATTGAAAGTTTAGATCTTCCGGTTCGACTGGCGCTGCGGCTCGGCTTGTATCAGCTACGGTTTCTCACGCGCGTTCCGGAGTCAGCGGCGGTGAACGAATCGGTAAATCTCGTTCGCAGTGCGAAGGTGAGTTCGGCGGCGGCGTTTGTGAATGCTGTGCTGCGTCGCTCGATTCGTGAAGCAGATTACGATCCCGCATCTCAGGCGACAGATCCGATTGAAAAGCTCGCGATTGAAACTTCGCATCCGGCTT
>DATNJO010000768.1:0-28846 GCA_035603895.1 Pyrinomonadaceae bacterium | reverse complement strand
TTCGGTTGCAAGTCGATCTCTATCCCAGTCTCCAAACTTGGACCACGCACGCGCAGCACTCCACGAAACGGAGCGTTGAGATGGCTCTGAAGTTTCACTCTAAACTCAAGCGGCTTCTGCGACGTCGCCGGCGTCGTGACGTACGGCACGGGTTCGACTTCGACGATTTCAATCGCGGGCGCGACTTCTTCGTGGATTTCAGTACTCGCCGTGAACGTGATGCCTTCGAGTCCGAGTTCCGCAGTGGCGGTCAGCGGTTCGCCAAAGAGTCGCCCGTCGTAAAGGTGTTCGGAAGCCGGCACGGTGAAGCTCGCCGTCTTCGGCGTCGTTACTTCGACGCGCGCCGACGTTTCCGTGCCGGGCAACATCTTGTCGGCAACGCTTGGCGTGGCTTCCAATCCCAGACCGCGAAACTTCAGTTGCTTGATCTGAATCTCACCGACACCGTTGTTGCTGATCGACGCGGTGATTCTGGACTTCTCACCGGGCACGAGCGCCGTGCCTTCCGGATTCAAATTCACCGCGACTCCGCTTGCGACCGCGAGCGCCGTATCGAGCCGCGACGACATCAGTTTGAAACGCTGCGGATCCAAAGCCACGACGTCCGCCGCCGCCGTAAACGCGCCCCGCCTGCGAGCATTGATCAGCGCTACCAGAACTTCGAGACGTCGATCGACAAACTCAGTCAAAGGTTTGCCATCAATCGTCGGCGCCACAAACCGGGAGCTTAACTGCTCGGGCAATGCGAGTCCGTCGAGTGGCGTCTTCGCGTTCGCCGGAAGCGCGGGCGAGTTGGCCGCTTGCTTCACCAGCGTGTAACGACTGATACGTCCGCCACCTGCCGGCACTGTCTTGGGCCACGGTCCTTGCGTCGCATGTTTTTGCAGTCCGGCGAGTGCTTGCTGCGCGTAGGTCGTGCCGCGAACCGGATCGTTTTCATTTGGATCGATCGTGAACGTTTGCCCCGGCGCATCAGCGCCGCGCGAACGTACAAACAGTCGCTGCACTTGCCACACGCCGGCTTCATTCAGTTGTTCGGGAAACTCTTTCGGATCGGCAGCCGCGTCAAAAGCCTGAAGCACGACGCGTCCGGTTGCCTGGTGATGACCGTGACCGCTCGTCGTGTCATGGTTCGTGATGATCGCATCGGGACGAAGCCTGCGAATTTGCAACACCATGCGCCGCAGCAGTTCGCGTTCGCCCCACGCGCGAAACGTCTCTTCAGCAGACTTCGAAAAACCGAAATCGCGAAACCCGAGAAAGTGAGGTTCCGAACCCTGCACTTCGGCGGCGGCAATCGTCTCGTGCGCGCGAATCACGCCGAGGTCTTCGTAGAGCTCTGGTCCAACGGCATTCTGTCCGCCTTCACCAAAAGTCGAGAACAACGAAACCGTGTGTACGCCATACTTGCGCCGCAGCACAGTCAAACTACTACCGTCTTCATCGTCCGGATGCGCAGCGACACACATCACCGTCCACGGGTTCTGTAGATCGAGCAGCGCCTGTTGCAGTTGTGCATTATCTGACTGCGACTGCGCCGGCAGCACAGGCACCAGCAACAACAATATAAGAACAATCTGTGTTATCCGTGTAATCCGTGGCCTAACCTTCATCTTAGTTTCTCAAGCCTTCCCGCTATCACCATGCTAATCGAAATTATGACGACCAAAACCACACCGTACGCCGCCGCAGCGCCAAGATTAAAATCTCTTAACTCCGACGCGATCGCGATCGAGATCGGCCGGTTCACCGGCACGAACACAAGCACAGAAGCGACATATTCGCCCAACGCAATCACAAATGCCAGCAACGTACCAGCCACCGCTCCCGGCCAAACCAGCGGCAACGTCACCCGCGTGAATCGCTGCCACGCGCGCGCGCCCAATGACCCCGCGGCCTCGGCCAACGCCGGATCCACCTGTTCCATACTGGCCTGAAGCGCGCGCACAACCAGCGGCATGAAACGTAGAAAATAAACGGCCGGCAAAATCCAGAACGTGCCGACCAGCACGAACGAACCCATCAGCAAACTCGGCTGTCCGTACGCTTCAGCGACCGAAACCGCGACAACCGTTCCCGGCAGCGCCCACGGAATCAGGATCAACAACGAAAGCAATCGTCGCCCGCTTCGTCCGAGCAGCGCCGGTTTGCCGCGCTCTCGTTTCACCAGCAGTGTTACGACGCAAAAACTCCACACCAGCGCTGCCAGCGCGGCAATCGCCGACATCGAAAAACTGTTGAAGAAGACCTCGGCAGCGTAAGGATCGCTGAAGAGTCGCTGATAATTCGCGAACGTATAAGCAGCAGGCAGTGTCTGGGTCGTCCACGATCCTTCTTGAGCGAAACTCACTAAAACGAGCGTCGCAACGGGCAGCACGAGAACGATCGCGAAGATCACCGCAGCCGCCGCTGCGAGCACGCGCGCCTTGCCGCTCGCGATCGTCACCCTTCTGCGTGGTGCGCCTTTCATCGTGGCAGCCGCAAACTTCCGCGTGCCTTCGTAACGTTGGAACACAATCAACGCTGCCAGCGAGATCACCGCGAGGATGACTGTTTCGGTTACTGCGATCGTCGTGTCGCCGCGTTGCCGTGCGGTAAAGATTTCGAGCGTCAGCACACGCACGTTGCCGCCAAACAACAGCGGCGCGCTGAACGACGCCATCGACGTCATGAACGTCAGCAACGCCGCGGCAATTAGCGACGGCGTGAGTTGCGGCGCCAGCACGCGTGTAAAAACAAAGACTCGCGAGCCGCCGAGACTGCGTGCGGCTTCGGCGAGACTCGCGTCGATTCTGCGCAAGCCCGCGCCCGTCAGCACGTAGAAAAACGGATACATCGTGTAAGTGTGAAAGAGTAGCAACGCGGGCCAGCCGCTTAGCCGCCACGGCGGATTTTCCAGTCCTAAAAGATTCTGGATGCCGTGCGCGAGGATGCCGGTTTCGCCCGCCAGGAAGATGAAAGCAACTGTGCCGACCAGTGGAGGCAGCACGAGCGGTAGCGCCGCAATGGCAGCAAGCAGACGCCGACCCGGGAAGGTAAACCGTTCGAAAAGGAACGCGAGCGGCACGCCGACCAATGCACACAACACGACCGTACCGATCGACAGACCGAGACTGCTGACGATCGCTTCGATCACGACGCCTTGTGAGAGGACTTCGCGATAGTTGGCGAACGTCCACGTTCCCGCTCTTTGAAAGGAAGAAATTACAACCGCTGCATTTGGATAGATTACACCGTAGAGGAGAACCGCGAGCGCTACGACTAGCAACAGTCGATTGGCTTTCATCCCTGTCCCAATAGCCGCAGCTTGTCAGCTCGTAGAATCAAGGTGCATTCCTGGTTAACTTGCAGGCTCTCAGGTTGGACCATCAGCGCTTCAAGTAACAGTCCATTGGCATCGACGCGAACAGTTGAGGTCGCGCCTGCGAAAACGATTTCGCGAACAGTGCCGCGCAACACGTTTTCGCTCTCGTGGCCGTTTGTGCTCAATTGCACGTGCTCGGGACGAATCGCCAGCACGACCGGTTTGTTCATGGGAGGGAGATCTTCTCGAGTGACCGGCACGTGAAGCGTGTGCTCGCCGTCGAGTGTCTTAAACTCGCCGTCGGTGGTTTTGCTCGAACTCAAACGAACGGCACGAATCAGATTATTGCGGCCGAGAAAACGCGCCACCGCGATGTCGGCTGGTTGTTCGTAAAGTTCGCGCGGCGCGCCAGTCTGCATCAGTTTGCCGCCGACCATCACGCTGATGCGATCGCACAACGCGAATGCTTCTTCCTGATCGTGCGTTACGTAAACCGCGGTCAGTCCAAGACGCGTAACGAGTTCGCGCAGTTCGCCGCGAGTCTCTTCACGCAACGACACGTCGAGATTCGAAAGCGGTTCATCAAACAACAGCAACGCCGGTTCGATCGCAATCGCACGTGCGATAGCGACGCGTTGTTGTTGGCCGCCGGAGAGTTCGTCGATAGCGCGTTTTTCGTAACCGGGAAGTTGGACCAGTTCGAGCGCGCTGCGCACGCGATCGTTCATTTGCTCTTTCGCCGCGTGACGTGCGCGTAGTCCGAAAGCGACGTTTTCAAACACGTTGAGATGAGGAAAGAGCGCGTAGTTTTGAAAGACCATGCCGAAGCCGCGTCGCTCGGGCGGCAGATCCGTGATCTCTTTTCCGTCAAAGTAGATCGAACCGGAGTCGGGTTTTTCCAAACCCGCGATCATTCTCAGGGTGGTCGTCTTGCCACAGCCCGATGGGCCAAGCAGTCCGAAAAACTCCCCGCGCTCAACTTCGAGCGACACGCCGGCGACCGCTCGTGTCGTGCCAAAGTTGCGCGAGACGTTTTGAAGTGAGAGAAAAGCCATTGTCCACAGATGATTTTACTTGTTCCGGCCGCGGATCTGGGTATCCCAATATCTTAACCAGTCGGCGCCCTGCGTTCGCAATAGCTCCCAATCGAGCGGCAAACGTGTGAACGGTTGATTCATCCACCCGGGCAATTGGGCACGATCGAGATCCGTGCGTACCGGAATGCGGTAATACTTCTGCGCCGCGTAAACAAGACTCTCCGGCGTCGTCACAAACTCGTAAAAGCGTTTTGCCTCTTCTTCGTTTGGCGCGCCGCGAATGATCGCGATGCCGTCGATGATCACGGGCGTGCCGCTCGCGGGAATCGTGTAGTCGACCGGGAAGTTCTTCTGCTCTTTGTAGAGCCGCACGTCGGGCATGTCCCACAACGTGATCAGACCTTCGCGACGCGCGAGCTTTTGCATCAGTAACGTGCCATCGGCGGTATATTCGTGAACGTTCGCGTCGAGTTTACGCAGCCAGTCGTAACCGCCGTCGGTTGAATTTGTGTCTTTGTAGAAGCGCCAGATCATCGCGCCGAAGATCGCGCGCATCGTGTCGGACGGGTTTGGGTTGCGAATCAGGACTTTGTCGCGCCACTTCGGATCGATCACGTCATCCCAGTCGCGCGGCGCGTCCGCGGCGGTGACTGCTTCGCTGTTGTAAGCGATGACTTGCGGCGTTTCGTAAGTGCCGTACCAACGATCGTTTTGATCGCGTGACTCCGCGGGAACCTTGTCGGCCCAAGTGGGCCGAAACTGGGCCAACAGGTTGTCGTCAGCAGCAGTTTGGAAAGTCGTGTGCGATGCGCCCCACCAGAGATCCGCCTGTGGCCGGTTTCGTTCGACGGTGACGCGTTCGAGAATCTGGCGCGAGCCCATGTCGAGAAACTGAACATTCGTGTCGGGATAGCGTTCCTTGTAGCGCGCGACGAAGTCTTTGAGCAGCTCCTGTCCGTGTGGCGTATAGATCAGCAGGCGGCGCCCGCCCGCACCCGGGCGGCAGGAAAAGATAAAAGTGGAAACGAGAATCGCGAGAACAAACAGAACCAGCTTGAAGCGCATCTCAGCCATGCTAGCACGACTTATCCACAGATTACGCAGATTGCCTTTGTATAATCTGTTGTAATCTGTGGATTACGAGGCTTGAATACGATGAGCACTGTCAAACGCAGAATCATTAGGGCTGGGGGTTGGGGCATCGCCAAACGACTCATCAAGCCCATTCCTATTGTCGGCTCGATCTTCGCCTTCGGCCTGGCCGGCTATGAGATCAAGAAGAAAGGTCTTCTGCCGGGCGCGGTGCACGTCGGTCTGGACGTGACGCCCGTCGTCGGCACGGCAAAAAACGTGCTCGAGATCTTCACTGGCGATCTGATTCCCGATAAACCACCCAAAAGGAAACCAACGGTTACGCCCGTCAAGCAGAGACGGGAGGACGGTCGGTAAACGGCCGCGCTTGCAGGTAACTGTGGCCCAACTTCAGCAGAGTTGGTTCGGACCAGTATGGTCCAAGCAATTGAAAGCCGATCGGCAGTCTTGCTGACGAGAGTCCACATGGCACACTGAGCCCGGGAATGCCGGCGAGGTTTGCGGTCACGGTGTAGATGTCGTTGAGATACATCGCGAGCGGATCGTCGACCTTCTCGCCGAGTGCAAATGCGGGTGTCGGTGCAGTCGGCGTGATGATCGCATCGCAGTTTTTGAAAGCGGTGAGAAAGTCGTTCTTGATCAAGGTGCGCACTTGTTGCGCTTTGCGGTAGTAAGCGTCGTAGTAGCCGGCTGAAAGCACATAAGTGCCGAGCATGATGCGCCGTTTAACTTCCGCGCCAAAACCTTCCTCGCGAGTCTTGCGATACATCTGCCGCAACTCTGGCGCGTCCTCCGCGCGGAATCCATAACGCACGCCATCGAAACGCGCGAGATTCGACGACGCCTCAGCCGTCGCGATGATGTAATAGACCGCGATCGCATAACCTGCGTTTGGCAATTCAACGTCAACGATCTCCGCGCCGAGTTCGCGATACACATCAACGACGCCCTTGACCGCCGTGCCGACTTCCTCGTCGAGGCCCTTGCCAAACAACGTGCGCGGAAAACCGATGCGCGCTCCCTTTAGATCGCCATCCAGTGCCGCAGTGTAATCAGGCACAGGAACGTCAGCCGAAGTCGAGTCGTGTCGATCGCGTCCGGCGATCACACCCAGCACACGCGCGATGTCCGGCACCTCGCGTGCAAATACTCCGACCTGGTCCAACGATGACGCAAACGCCACGAGGCCGTAGCGCGAGTTGCGTCCGTAAGTCGGTTTCAAACCCAGCACGCCGCAGAGCGACGCCGGTTGCCGCACCGAGCCGCCTGTGTCAGAACCAAGCGCGACCGGCACGATGCCGGCGGCTACCGCGGCCGCCGATCCACCTGACGAACCACCCGGTACGCGCGTCGTGTCCCACGGATTTCTGACTGGACCAAAAGCAGAGTTTTCATTCGACGAGCCCATCGCAAACTCGTCACAGTTTGTCTTGCCGATAACCACCGCGCCGGCGCCGAGCAAACGTTCGATAACGGTGGCGTTGTAAGGCGGATGATAATCGCCGAGAATACGCGACCCGCACGAGGTCTGCATCCCGCGCACACAAATATTGTCTTTCACAGCGATCGGCACACCCGCGAGCGCGCCGTCGCCCTTCTCAACCTCCGCAGCCCTCCCCAACGCCCCCTCCCGATCGATTTCGAGAAAAGCATTGAGCGTCTCATTAAGCCGCTCCGCGGCACCCACCGAAAACTCTACACGTTGACGCGACATAGTTTGTTAGGACGTTGGTTCATAACCCTGAGCCTGCGTTGTTGACAGGATTTGCAAAATGAACAAGATGTTCCGCGAAAGGCCCATCTTGTTCATTGTGGAAATCCTGTCCATTACAGCACCTTCGGGACGCGGAAGTAGCCGGCGGCGGGGTCGGGAGCTTCGGCGAGGGCCAGTTTTTGGCCCAGGGAGCCTTCGATCTCGTCGGCGCGTGAGGAGTCGGTCCGCTCGCCTTCCGGTGTTAGACCACCGATAGCCGGTTCGACGTTTGTTGTGTCGAGCTCGTTGAGCTGTTCGACGTAAGCGACGATCTCGGTGATTTGCGGGACGAAGGTTTTCAACTCTTCTGCGCCCAGTTCGAGATGCGCGAGTTGTGCGACTTTCGCGATGTCAGCTTCGGTTATTGGCATAACTCAGGATCAATGATGAATTCGATCGAACTAACGAGCGGCTGTCCGAGCAGGGTATTGACGCGAAACAGCATCGAGCCTCTCATCGTGTGTAACTGCCTCTGCCAGATCACGTCGCGCACTGCGATTCTTAACGTGCGATCTTGCAAGCCGAGCGGCACTGCGTGTTCCTTGAGGCCACCGCCCGCGGCGTGCTTCCACGCAGCAATGGCCGCAGCTTCGATTACTTCCGGCGCGTTGCCAGACGCGCGAAGGACCGCAGGTAAAGATTTAATGAGTCCTTCCATTGCCAACGCTGATTGAAACACGCAAACTGTCTCGTCGCAACTGACGAGTTTATGAACAATCACCTTCGCGAAAAACTGGTTCTCGCTTCGAGCAGTCCACGCCGCAAAGAGATACTCGACGCCGTGGGCTGGACGTACGAAGCGATCGTTGCGGGCATCGACGAATCACTATTGCCAAACGAAGAACCTGCGGCTTACGTGCAGCGACTCGCGCGTTCGAAAGCCGAAGCTGTCGCAGCGAAATTACAGTCGGGATTGGTACTCGGTGCCGACACGACAGTGGTGATCGACGACCACATTCTCGGCCAACCGGAGAATGACGAAGACGCGCGGCGGATGTTGAAGTTGTTGAATGGCAAGTGGCACGAAGTGTTGACCGGCGTTGCTGTCGTGAGAGTCGGTGGTGAATCGTTGGTTGAGTACGAAACGACGCGCGTACGTTTCGCTGAGATGACGGATCGCGAGATCGATTGGTACGTCGCAACCGGGGAGGCGCGCGGCAAAGCCGGTGCGTACGGTATACAAGGTGCGGCTGGACTCTTCATCGAAGAGATTCAGGGCGACTATTTCAACATTGTGGGTTTGCCGATCCGGTTGGCGTATGAGTTAACCGCGCGCGTTTAGATCAAGACGCTGCCGCCGTCGATATTAATTCCCTGACCATTGATTCCCCGTCCTTCATCGGACGCCAGCAACAACGCGAGTGCGGCAATTTCCTCAGGCGTCGTGAGACGATTCTGCGGGCTCATCTTCTTGAGTGCATTCAACGCTTCCTCAGCGGAGCGACCCGTTTTGGCCGTGATTGTTTCCACGCCGCGCGAGACCATTTCAGTATCGACATAACCGGGACAGATCGCGTTGACGGTGATGCCGCGATTTGCGACTTCGAGCGCGAGCGAACGCGTTAGACCAAGCACGCCGTGTTTCGAAGCGGTGTACGCGGCGACGTAAGGTGCGCCTGTTTTCGCGGCGATCGATGCGATGTTGATAATGCGTCCCCACCCTCTTTCGAGCATCGAAGGCAGCGCAGCACGCGTGCAGTAAAACGTGCCGGAGAGATTGATCGCGATGTGACGATGCCACATTTCATCTGTCGTGGTAACGAACGTGGCGCTCTCGGCGATACCGGCGTTGTTAACCAGGATATCCGGTTTTATATCCGCCAAAATCTCTGCTACTTGATCTGGATTGGAGACGTCGCAGACCAATGCGACCGCGTTGTCACCGATTTCTTGTGCCACAGTCTCAACTTGTTCACGTGTGCGCGCCGCGACGGCGACACGCGCGCCGTGTTGCGCGAACACGAGCGCAATCGCGCGGCCGATTCCGCGACCACCACCGGTGATGAGAGCGGTCTTGCCAGTTAACATCGACTAATGTCCCGTAAACTGCGGATCGCGCTTTTCCAAAAACGCGTGCACACCTTCGTGTCCGTCATCCGATTCGAAACAACGCAACTGCGCTTCGGTTTCGTAACGAAGCATCTCGTCAAGATCCGCGGCCTCACTCGTATACACAGCCTGCTTCGCTGCCGCGAGCGCGATCGGCGGCGCCGCGCGTAAGCGTTCCGCCAGTTGCATCGTGGCGCTTTCCAACTCTTCCGGCGCAACCACCTGATTGACAATACTCAAGCGCAACGCTTCGTCAGCGTCGATCGATTCGCCCAGAAAGAACAGTTCACACGCTTTGTTTGGTGTGACGAGACGCGGCAGGAAGAACGTGCCGCCCCAATCGGGATGAAGTCCGACTTTCAAAAACGACTGACTAAACGTCGCGCTCGTCGAGGCGATGCGCAGGTCGCACGCAAACGCGAGGTTCGCGCCCGCGCCTGACGCTGGACCATTAACCGCGGCGATCACCGGTTTAGTCATGTGCCTGATTGCCGTGATGACGCGTCGGCCCGCGCCGAGTATGCGCGCAAACTCTTCCGAGTCGCGACGCTGCATCAACTCGGCCATGAAACGAACATCGCCGCCGGCGCAGAAAGCGCGTCCCGCGCCGGTGACGATCACGACGCGGATGCTGCGATCGCTTCCGGCGTGTTCGAGCGCTTCCGCGAGATCGCGACGCATGTGACCGATAAACGAGTTCAGCTTGTCGGGACGGTTGAGCGTGATCGTCACGATGCCTTCGGTTTCGGAAACCAGGATGTGTTCGTAGGGCATGCTTGCGTTACGCCTGAGGAGAAGGAATTTTTAAAACCTAAAACACGGATTTTAGCTTATCGGCCTTTGAACTGCGGCTTGCGCTTCTCAACATAGGCCGCGATTCCTTCCCGCGCGTCTTCCGATTGAAACAGTTGCTGTTGTAATTCGCGTTCCAGCGCGAGTCCGGTTTCGAAAGATATCTCGGCGCCGGTTTGCACCGCGCGTTTGATTCTACCAACTGCGTGCGCGGCTTTGTTCGGTGCGGTGAACTGCGTCGCGTAGCCGTGGACCATCTGCGCAAACTGTTCCGCCGTTTCCGCTTCAAACACCTGGTTAACGATGCCGAGTTCGAGGCCGCGTTCGAAATCAAACAACTGCCCGGTCGCCATCAACTCGATCGCTTTCGCTTTTCCGACGATGCGCACCAAACGCTGCGTGCCACCCGTCCCCGGCAACACACCAAGCGAAACTTCCGGCAGTCCCAACTTGCCCGCGCCCTTGCGTGCGATGCGAATGTCCGCCGCCATCGCGACTTCCAATCCACCGCCGACACAGTGTCCATTGATCGCAGCTATCACGAGCTTCGGCGTCTGTTCAAGCCGGGAAAGTGTCTCGTTGGCGTGGAGACAGAAATAATACTTGAATGAAGGCGTGACGTCGGCAAGCATTCTGATATCCGCGCCGGCGCAGAAAAACTTCTCGCCTTTGCCGGTGATCACGATCACTTGCACCTCGTCGTCCATACGCGCGTCGAGAATCGCGCGGTCGAGCTGCTGCATCATCTCGTAGCTGTAGGTGTTCGCCGGTGGATCGTTGAGCGTAATCAGTGCGACTCCGTCACTGACCGCGTATTCAAGTTTGGAAAAAGTTTCACTCATAGATCGAAATGTGCTTTGTACTTTCCGACGTAAACGAATCGCGTTTCCAGCTACTCCAACGCTCACGCAAACGCAACCCCGCAAGTTGGGCCATCAGGTCCATTTCTGAAGGCCACACGTATCGAATCTGCAACGGATACAAGTGAACTGTGCCGTCGTTGAGAACCACTTTCTGACTCACAACGCGTTGCGCCGCGGCATCGTGATGTCCGACGTCCAGTTCAACAATATCTGTTGTTACTCGCGTCGCCCAGTTTACCTGTCCGCCAGTGAAACGACGGGGATCGGGAACAAACGCCTCGACGACAAAACAACCACCGGGAGCGAGATGGGCTGCCACGTTGCGGAAACACTGCACCTGCTCCTCTTGAGACGAGAGCGCGTAGAGCGTATTGAAGACGATGTAGACCAGCGAAAATTTTCCGTCGACTGGAACCTCCGCGAAGTTGCCCTGCGTGACCGCGATCCGCTCACTGCCCGGCTTCGCACGCAGCCGTGAGATCATCGACTCGGCCGCATCGATTCCGTGAACCCCCACGCCTTTGGCCGCGAGTGGCATAGCGATCCGGCCCGTGCCGATGCCCAACTCCAGCACTCTGCCGCCTTGGGCCAGTTCGGACAACGCATCGATCGCATGGCTGTCGTAGTCCGGAAACCACTCGTCATAAATGCCCGCCATGCGTTCGCCGTAAGTTTCGTTGGTATAAGAATTCATCCGTTTAATCCGTGGTTCCAGATGCTCAGGTTCTCGGTCCTTCGTGTCACGACTGTGGCGCTAACGGGCTCCAGCGAAAGTCCGGGGACGAAGCCGCCGAGAAAGAGTTGGGTCAGGTGCTGGGCCAGGTCGTGAACCTTGAGTTTCCCCTGCGGGTCGTACCAGTTATAGATCCAATTCATCATGCCAAACAAAGCGTAAGTCGCGACAGTCAGATCGACCGCCTCGTTGTTCTTGCTCGCATCCTGCGCTTCCTGAAGAAGCCTGCGCAGGACTCTGGTGTAGTTATCTTTCCGAATCGAGACGTGCTCGTGCAGAGTGCCGCGCAGCGACTCGGCTTCGTGCGACAGGACTTTCATCTCCGCCATGTTCGCGGCAAAGAACGACAAGTGGTTCTCGATGAAGATCGTGAGCTTCGCGACCGGATCATTGACTTCCTCCAACTGCTTTTCCAGCCGTTCGAGCACACGGCCGAAACAGTTGTCCTGAATCAGAAACAGCAGCTCTTCTTTCGAGCGGCAGTAATGATACAAGCCCGCGAGACTGACGTTGGTCTCGCGCGAGATGTCGCGCATCGACGTTGAGTGATAACTCTTCTCGGCGAAGATGCGCGCGGCTGTGCGCAGGATAAACTCGAGCTTTTGATCGTGACGAGAAACCTGCACGGTTCAGAGCCTCACGTATTCGAAGTCAAACGGCTTGCCTTTGATTCCCGCGGCGGGCGGCGCGATCCAGTTCGCGATCTTGCCGATTTCCGTCACCGGATGCATCAAGCTGCGCACGTATTCGCGGTCTTCCATCGTCGGCAACCACTCGGATTTGTGTTTCTCAAACTCTTCAGGCGCGATCAGATTGCCGGCGAGATCGAATGTGTGACCCGCATATTCGCCGACGTGACGATGAAAACGCGGATTCGGGAGATAGAGCCGTTCGCTCAGACCTTCTTCAGTCAGGATCTTGTTCCAGCGCGCGAGCCCCTTCTCGCAGTCCTTTACGTATTCTGTGCGCAGCACTTCGTTCAACGCATTGCGCATCGGCACTTCGCGGGGCTTCAGTTGGTTGTCTTCGACGACCTGCATCGTGAAGACTTCGTTTGCCGCAGTATGTTCGGTGTACTGCTTCTGCTCCTGGTATCGACCCTTCAAACCCGCCGCGAAGAAGTCAGCAGAGTTGGAGCTGATCTCGCCACCAAAGAGATCGAGCGAGTAGCTGAACCAGAAGTTGATGTACTTCTGAATAATGTTGAGCGGAATGCCGCCGAGCTCGCGCACGTCGCCTTCTTTCATCAACTGCGCTGTGCGGCGCACGACGCGTCCGAGACCAGTGTCTCCGACGAACATGTGATGCGCTTCTTCCGTGAGCATGAACTGGCACGTGCGTGCGAGTGGTTCGAAACCCGACTCGGCGAGTGCTGAAAGCTGATACTTGCCGTCGCGATCGGTAAACATCGTGAACGCAAAGAAGTTCAACCAGTCGTCGCACGGTTGATTGAAGGCTTCGAGGATGCGCGGCTTGTCAGGATTGCCGCTGCGGCGTTCGAGCAACGCGTCGGCTTCGTCGCGCCCGTCGCGTCCGAAATAACCGTGGAGCAGATAGACCATGGCCCACAGGTGACGGCCTTCTTCGACGTTCACCTGAAAGAGATTGCGCATGTCGTAAAGCGAGGGACACGTCTTGCCGAGTTGGCGCTGTTGTTCTACGGACGCGGGCTCGGTGTCGCCTTGAGTGACGATGATTCGTCGCAGGGAGTTGCGAAACTCGCCGGGCACTTCCTGGTAAGCAGGACGGCCGTAGTTGTCGCCGAAACCGACGATCGCATCGGGTTTTGCTGGTTCGAGAAAGATTCCCCAACGGTAGTCGGGCATCTTCACGTAATCGAAGTGGGCCCAGCCTTCGGAACCGACGTCGACCGCGGTGCGCAGCCACACGTCTTTTTCCTGAAAGCCATCGGGCCCCATCTCGCGCCACCAGTCGAGATAGTTTGGCAGCCACTTCTCGAGCGCCCGCTGAAGTTTTTTATCTTCGCTCAGATTAACGTTGTTAGGAATGTGGTCGTAAAGATTCATATCCGTGTTCGTCTGTGTTTATCCGTGGCCTAAGTTCTTTTGTAGTCGAAGTGCGCCTGCGTCGGCTTGCCATAGTTCGTGAGCGCGCCTTCTGGTCCGACGGCGTTCGGGCGCTGGAAAATCCAGTTTTGCCACGCGGTCAGGCGTCCGTAAATTTTGGTGTCGAGTGTTTCAGGTCCGGCGAAACGAAGCGATGCTTCCATGCCGGTCAGCGCGTCAGGCGAGAGCGACGTGCGCTCTTCGATGGCAACGCGAATCTCGTCTTCCCAATCAAGATCGTCAGGTGCAAAGGTGATCAGTCCAAGTTCTTCGGCTTCTTCAGTGTCTATTGGCCCTTTTTCATCGAGGATTTGATCCCCTCTTTCTGGCTCAGCAAGAAAACGCGATTGTAGGCGTGTTAGGCCATTACTCATCGGAAACGCGCCAGCATTCAGTTCCGAAACGGCCACTGAGTTGTGATCGTCCATAAGCATGTAACTGCGATCAGAGGCGAGTAATAATTCGAGCAGGTTTCCGGCGAAGCAGGACTGAGGCTGTACGATCGCGAAGAAACTCTTCGCCGTGAGATCGAGCCGACGCAGCACGCGCGCCATATTCAGAATGATCTCGCGCACGAGCCAATGATCTCGATTAGCTGCTAACACCTTATCGATCTCCATGACTGATTCAATCGAACCTTCCGTGCGCAAGCAAACCAATCCAATCTCCGGTTCGTTGACGCGCAAATGAAGCAATGCATCATCGAGTTCGCGATACGCTTGCAACGGCCAGTACGCGTCGCCGAGCTCCTGGACCTCCGTGACCGTTGTCGGCTGCGGACCTTCAGGTCCGACGACCGTTAAATCTGCGTAGCGCTGGTCGCGGTGTAATTGAACACGGATGTAGCGGTAGTTGTGTGAATCGTTGGTTGATTGGATTTGAAGCGGATTGAGCTTGATTCCTTTTGATTCGTTATTCGATTGAGCGCTTACGAGTTGCTCAACTCTCGCGTTAATCCCTTCGCCAAACTTGCTCGTAGGGAAGTAACCGTCGATTAGTCTCCACTCTTTCGCACGCTTACCTTTCAACCCCTCCGCCAACGTCGAAAACACGTCCGCCCGATCGCGCCGCACCTTTCGCTTATCGACGAGCCGCGTCAATCCGCCAGTTCCCGGCAGCACACCAAGCAACGGAACTTCCGGCAGCGAAACGGCTGAATTCCCATCATCGACGAGATAGATCTCATCGCAGGCGATCGCGAGCTCGTAGCCGCCACCTGACGCGGTGCCATTGAGCGCAGCGATGTAACGGCGCCCCGAATGTCTCGAATCGTCTTCAATCGCACAGCGCGTCTCATTCGTGAACTTGCAGAAGTTCACCTTAAACGCGTGCGACGACGTCCCGAGCATGTAAATGTTCGCGCCCGCGCAGAAGATGCGCGGCTTCAGACTCGTAACAACGACGGCCGCAACCTCCGGATGCTCGAAGCGCAGCCGTTGAATGGCATCGGCCAATTCGATATCCACTCCGAGATCATAGGAGTTGAGCTTGAGCTTATAGCCGTCAGCCAGGGTCTGGTCTTCCTGGACATCCATAGAGAGCGTCGCCACCGCCCCCGAGATCTCGAGTTTCCAATGTTGATAGCGCTCCGGTGACGTTTGAAAGTTGATCATCCTGCCTCTATACTAGTCCCAGTTCGAACGTTCGTTCGGATTTTAGGCCGGCCGGGCTCGCGATGTCAAACTTGACAGTTCTGGCAATCGGCGCGTAGGGTTTGTGGCCTCGCGGGAGGCGAATCTGTTCTGGTGAATGGCGCGGTCTTCAAAACCGTTAGTGAGACCGCGAGAGCGGGCTCAGGTAGGTTCGATTCCTACACGCCTCCGCCACGCAGGTGGCCCTGACTGAAGGCACAACAGTTCTTTGCATTGTTGATACGAAAGCAAAAGCGAAGCTCAGAAAAGGAATATCCTCACATGATCAGAGATTGGGTTGAGCTCAATATGACACCCGGCATCGGTCCTCGCGCCGCTGCCAAACTCCTCGAGCGCTTCGGTTCGGCGCAGGCCGTTTATACCGCTACCCGAACCGAACTCGAACAGTTGCGACTCGCGCCTGAAGCGATTGACAGCATTATTTCCCGCGCCTTGCGCTCCACCGCGGAAGCCGAAATCGCTGCGGTCAGAAAAATCGGCGGTGACATCCTACTCTTGGACGACGGGGTTTATCCCTCTTCCTTACGTGAGATTTACGACCCGCCAATTGTTCTCTATGTAAAAGGAGCGTGGGCGGAATGTCTGGATCAGCCGTGCATCGGCGTGGTAGGGTCTCGTAAGTGTTCGACCTACGGTCAGAACGCCGCAATGATGCTGGCGCGCGACTTGGCGCAGCGAGGATTGACTGTAGTTTCGGGCTTTGCGCGGGGAATTGACGCCGCGGCTCACCGGGGAGCTTTAGACGCCGGCGGGCGCACGGTGGCCGTTCTCGGAACCGGGATCGACGAGGTTTACCCTCGCGATCACAAGAAGTTAGCGGAAGAGATACTGGCCGGTGGAGGCGCGCTCGTTAGCCAGTTTCCACTGGGCACGCCGCCGGTCTCGGAAAACTTTCCGTACCGGAACCGCATCATTAGCGGACTGAGTTTAGGCATAGTCGTCGTGGAAGCGGCGGAGAATTCGGGCTCTTTGATAACTGCGCGGTTGGCGATGGAACAGAATCGGGAAGTTTTCGCAGTACCGGGAAATATCACTTCCCGAAACTCGTTCGGCACCAATTATCTGATCAAGGGTGCAGGCGCGAAGCTGGTGCAGCAGTGGCAAGACATTGCCGAGGAACTGCCGCAGCAGCTTGCTGCCAGGTTGTTGCCGCCGCCGTTCACGGAAACGCGCGCGCAGCCGTCGTTGGCGGAGAAGCTGGCGTTTGTGCCGGAAGGATTGTCACAGAGTGAGACGTCCGTGTTTCGCCTGTTGAGTCCCGACAGTCCGGCGCACGTCGATTGGCTGGTTGATAAAAGCAAACTTCCGGTCCCTGACTTGACCGCGGCGTTGTTGGCGTTGGAAATGCGAGAGCTGGTGCGCGCACTGCCCGGTAGATGTTTTGTGAGAAGACTGTAAGGCATTGCCGATTTCCGATTGCCAATTGGCAGTGCAATCAATAGTTCGCTTTAACAATCGGCAATCGGCAATCGGCAATCGGCAATCGGCAATCGGAAATCGGCAATGGAATAATAGATGGCGAAAAATTTAGTAATCGTTGAGTCGCCTGCAAAGGCGAAAACAATTAACAAGTACTTGGGAAAAGACTATCTGGTCAAAGCCTCGATAGGTCATATTAAAGATCTGCCTTCAAAAGGACTCGGTGTAGACGTCGAACATAACTTCGAACCCACCTACGAAATCATTCCCGATTCGAAGAAACGTAACAACAAGAGGATCGTTGCGGAACTGAAGAAGGCCGCGAAAGAAGCGGACGCGATCTATCTCGCGGCTGACCCTGATCGTGAAGGCGAGGCGATCTGTCAGCATCTCGCGGAAGAGATCGTGCCGAAGCGGCCGGCGAAACCCACGTACCGCGTGATGTTCAATGAAATCACGAAGCGTGCGGTGAATGCGGCGTTTGAAGATCCGCGGCAGATCGACGAAAACCTCGTCGAAGCACAGCAGGCGCGGCGTGTGCTCGATCGATTAGTGGGTTACAAAGTCTCGCCGTTGCTGTGCCGCACGATCGGTGGACGTTTGAGCGCTGGACGCGTGCAGTCAGTTGCTCTGCGCATGGTCGTCGAACGCGAACGCGAGATCGAGCAGTTTGTCAAAACCGAATACTGGACCATCGGCGCGAATCTCAGTTCGAAACTGCCGCCGGCGTTTGACGCGCGGCTCTTCAAAGTCGGCGAGCAAACAGTAAAGACGAGCGGGTTCGATCAAGAGCTCAAGAAGAGCGAGATCCTGATCTCGGGCCAAGCGCAAGCGGATCAGTTTGTCGACGAAGCGCAACAGCAGTCGTTTGTTGTCAACGAAGTCACGACCAAGGAGCGGAAACGAAATCCGGTCCCGCCATTCATCACTTCAAAACTCCAGCAAGAGGCTGCGCGCAAACTCGGCTTTCCGGTCAAAAGAGCGATGATGATCGCGCAGAAGCTGTACGAAGGTATCGAACTCGGTTCTGAAGGCTCTGTCGGTTTGATCACCTACATGCGTACTGACTCGACGCGCGTGTCAGACACAGCGCTCGGCGAAGTACGCGACTACATCAACCAGCAATACGGCAACAACTACTTGCCGGAAAAAGCCGTTCACTACCGTTCGAAGAAAGATGCGCAGGACGCGCACGAAGCGATCCGTCCGACGGAAGTCGCACGCACGCCCGAATCGCTCGCGCAGTTTCTCAAACCGGAAGAACTGAAACTCTACCGGTTGATCTGGCAACGTTTCGTCGCGTCGCAGATGACCGCGGCGATCTTCGACCAAACGACGATCGACATTCAGGCCGGACGTTTCATCTTTCGCGCGACCGGTTCGGTGCAGAAGTTCGACGGCTTCCTCAAGATCTACCAGGAAGGCCGCGACGAGAAGAGCGAAGACGACGACGAGGCCGAACTCAGTCTGCCGCGCGTTGAAGCCGGCGAGACTCTGAAGCTCAACTCGCTCACGCCCGAACAGCATTTCACCGAGCCACCGCCGCGTTACACCGAAGCCACACTCGTGAAAGCGCTCGAGGAAAAAGGCATCGGCCGCCCGTCGACTTACGCCGCGATCATGTCGACGATTCAGGACCGCGAGTACGTCGAAAAGCTCCAGAGTCGTTTCCATCCCACCGCGCTCGGCAAGACCGTCAACGATCTCCTGATCGAAGGCGGGTTTGACGATCTCTTCAACGAGACGTACACCGCGCGCATGGAAGAAGAGCTTGACGAGATCGAGGATGGAAAGCTGGAGTGGACCAAGGCGCTGCGCGACTTCTACAAGAAGTTTGAAGGCGACCTGAAAGAGTTTCAGCACTACATCAAAGACATCAAAGAGAAGAACGTGCCGACCGACGAGGTGTGTTTGAAGTGCAACACGCCGGGCATGGTCCAGAAGTGGGGCCGCTTCGGTCCGTATCTCAAATGCCTTAGTTGCGAAGCGACGCGCGACGCCGAGCCTGCTACGCCTGCTGGTGCAGACGGGGCCGGAGCTACCGCAGAAGCGGGTTCAAATGGCGAAGAGGCAGAACCGGAAACGTGCGAGCTTTGCGGCAAGCCGATGCAGTTGAAGCGCGGACGTTTTGGACCATTCCTTGGCTGCACGGGTTATCCCGAGTGTCGCAACATTCGCAAGATCGGAAAGACCGGCGTGGCCGCGCCGGCGCCGGTGCCGCTCGACGAGAAGTGTCCAGTTGATGGCGCGCAACTCGTCAAACGTTTCGGACGCTTTGGTGAGTTCATCTCTTGTTCGAACTATCCGAAGTGCAAGTACATCAAGCAGGAGACGGTCGGCGTTTCGTGTCCTCGCCCGGGTTGCAAGGGCGAGATCGTGGTGAAGAAATCGAAACGCGGCAAAGCGTTTTATGGTTGTTCGGAGTATCCAAACTGCAACATCGTTTACTGGGACAAGCCTGTGTCCGACACGTGTCCGCAGTGCAACGCGCCGTTTCTGCTCGAAAAGACCACGAAGAAGCAGGGGACCTACCGCTACTGCGCAGACGAAGCGTGTGGGTATCGATCGGATGCAGTGGAGCCGATCGTAAAACAGCCAACAGCTCGGTCTACACGCCCACCTGCAACCTAAAGTCAGACAGGATTTCAGAATTCACAGGATTCCTACTCTTGTCAATCCTGAAATCCTGTCCACACTTGCAACCTGTCGCGTGCGGGTGCAGTATTACAACTTCAGTCCAGTCTTAGCCGCCGGCTTGCGGCGGTGAAAACCTACAATTCGAGGAGACCTACAATGATTGTTCGGCGCTATGCAGCAATAGTGCTGCTTCTGACCTTTGTCTTGTCACCGGCCACGCTGCTCGCGCAAACGCCCGCAGCCCAACCATCCGGCGCGCAAACTAGCGGCAACGCGCCGCAAACGCCAGCGCCCGATCCAAACGATCCAGTCACGCGCATCAAGGACGAAGGCATGAATCGCTCGCAAGTCATGCAGACGCTGAGCTACCTGAGCGACGTGATTGGACCACGCTTGACCGCGTCGCCCGGCATGAAGCGCGCAAACGAGTGGACGCGCGATCAGTTGACCAAGTGGGGCTTGCAGAACGCGCACCTCGAACCGTTTGGACCTTTTGGCAGAGGCTGGACGCTGAAGAAGTTTTCCGCACAGGTCAGCGAACCAACTGCATTTCCCGTGATCGCATACCCCAAAGCCTGGTCGCCGGGCACCAGTGGTCCGATCACCACAGATGTGGTTTACGTCGACGTGCGCACGGAGGCAGATCTCCAAAAGTACGCGGGTAAACTCAAAGGCAAGATTGTGTTGACTTCGGCGCTACGCGAGGTCCCCGCTCACTTCGAAGCTCTCGGCACGCGCTTGAACGAAAAAGATTTGCTGACGCTGGCCGATGCGCCTGAACCACGACAGGGTCCCGGCCGGAATTTTGCCGCCGGCAACAACGCATTCCGCGGCGCACTGCAGCTAGCTAACGCGAAGATGCGCTTCTTCGATCAGGAAGGCGCAGCGATGTTGATCGATCCCGGCCGCGGCGACGGCGGTACGATCTTCGTTGGCGCGGCTTCCATAGTTCCCCCGGTGCAGGATCCCAACGCAACGCCGACAGGACGAGGGATGGGACCTTACGACAAGAGCGGTCCGAAAGTCATTCCGCAAGTCGTTCTTGCAATCGAGCACTACAACCGCATCGTGCGCATGCTCGAGGCAGGTGAGGCCGTGAAGATGACTGTCGATCTCGGCGTTGCGTGGCAAGACCAGGATCTGATGGGCTACAACACGATCGCCGAGATTCCCGGCACGGATCTCAAAGACGAGATCGTAATGGTCGGCGGGCACATGGATTCGTGGCACTCCGGCACCGGCGCAACCGACAACGCCGCTGGCGTTTCAGTGGCGATGGAAGCCGTGCGCATCATTCAAGCACTCGGTTTGAAACCGCGACGTACCATACGTATTGCGCTTTGGAGCGGCGAGGAGCAGGGACTGCTTGGTTCGCGAGCTTATGTGACCGAACACTTCGGCAGCATGCAAACACCTCCAGCAACAACTTCCGCCGTACCCGCAACCGGCGGTGCGAGCACTAACACGATGGGCGGCGGCGCAGGAAACGGCAACGGCAACGGAGCCGCCGCGCAGCAGGCCGTGCCAGTGCTGGTGAAGAAAGCAGATTACGAAAAGTTCAGCGGGTACTTCAATCTCGACAACGGCACCGGCAAGATTCGTGGCGTTTACCTGCAAGGCAACGAAGGCATACGCGGCCTCTTCCGTCAATGGCTTACGCCGTTCAGAGACATGGGCGCTGCGACGTTGTCGATCTCAAACACCGGCGGCACCGATCACCTCGCGTTCGACGCGATTGGTCTGCCGGGATTTCAGTTCATTCAGGACGAGATCGAATACGACACGCGCACTCACCACTCGAACCAGGACGTGTTCGATCGCATTCAGGCGGACGACATGAAACAGGCGGCGACGATCATGGCGGCGTTTGTCTATCAAACGGCGATGCGCGATCAGAAGCTGCCGCGCAAACCCGCGCCGGGTTCACGGTAGTCGGCTGCTGTATCAGAATCCCACCAACCAAGTTGGTGGTACTTCACACCGGCTACCAACATTGTAGTAAGGGGTCTTAAAGTACCACCAACTTCGTTGGTGGGATTCTGATACCCTCAGGATTTGTTGAGCTTTACCGGATGGCCCTCGTGGTTCAGTATGAGCCCGAGGGCTTTTCCGTCTTCAACATTGAACGCTAGGGTGGCGCCGGCCATTGCGACAAACGTGAAAGTTCGCTGGTCCAGCGGCCACAAACTCATCGTTTGATCTCCGGCAGGAGTGACGAACAACCGGCCGTCCTTTACGCTGACTTCGGCAGCCGCGCCTTGTTCGCCTTTGTAAGAACCAGCGTAGGATTCGAGTGTTGCGAGATCTACTTCAGGCAGCGGCTGCGCGCCTGCGGCAGTGAGCATCTCGACAATCTGCGCAGTGCTTTTCTCTGTGACTGCTGCGAAAGCCAACGCGATGTTAAGCGTGACGGGCTTCACCGCGCCGCTGTCGAGGGCCTTCCGTACACGTTCAGCATCACCCTCGTAAATCCCACCCATCAGCATCGTGTGGAGACTCTCC
Organism: Pyrinomonadaceae bacterium; assembly: GCA_035603895.1. Lineage (GTDB taxonomy): Bacteria > Acidobacteriota > Blastocatellia > Pyrinomonadales > Pyrinomonadaceae > PSRF01. The sequence goes on along the minus strand of DATNJO010000768.1, from coordinate 6,947 downwards.
TGACCAAACGTGATCCAGAAGCGATTGAGATCGCGAATGATTAGTTCGCGCATGCCGTAGAACCTGTCGCATGGCGCGTCGATCACATCGACGCGGTCTTTCAGAGTCTCGTAAAGCTCGTCGACGTTGTCGGTGTAAACGTACAGATCGACTTCGCGCCGGCCTTTGTCGCTGGGCTCGCCGTCGGTATTGAACATCACCTTAGTCGAGCCAAACGACATGATGGCGAAACTGAAGTTCTCGCCTGTTCCGTCGCCGTAGATAGCGACGACCTCGAAGCCGATGCCCTTGTACCATTCGACGGTCGCACGTACATCGGGAACGTGGATCATCGGAGTTACTCGTTTTTCCATTGCAACTCTCTTGTGCCTCTTGTGGCTACCCAATTGTGCTAGAATCCGCCGCCGATGCCAACATCCCGTTTGCTCTCCCTTGACGTCTTTCGAGGAATCACGATCGCCGGAATGGTGCTCGTCAACAATCCCGGATCGTGGGAACACATCTACTGGCCGCTCGAGCACGCACAGTGGCACGGCTGGACGCCGACCGATCTGGTATTTCCGTTTTTTCTGTTCATCGTCGGCGTGTCGATCTCGTTAGCGCTCGGCAATCGCGTTGAGACCGGCGGCAGCAAGCGCGATCTCTATTTGAAGATCATAAAACGCACGCTGATTATTTTCGCAATTGGTTTGTTTCTGAATGGTTTTCCGTTTTTTTCTCTACCAGAACTGCGCATTCCCGGCGTGTTGCAACGCATCGCAGTCTGTTACTTCTTTGCGTCGATCATTTTTCTCAACACGCGTTGGCGAACACAGGTCGCGATCGCGATAGCTTTGCTGTTGGTGTATTGGATCCTGGTTAAATTTATCCCGGCGCCGGGATTTGCGGCTGGCGATCTGACGAAGGAAGGCAGTCTGCCTTCGTTCATCGATCGCATCGTGTTTGGCAAACACGTGTGGGCACAGGCGAAGGTTTACGATCCGGAAGGATTGTTGAGTACGATACCCGCGCTGGTCACGACGTTGATCGGCGTGCTCACGGGCCACTGGTTGCGCAACGAAAAAACGCGGATGGAAAAGGTCGCGGGGATGTTTGTCGCAGGCGCAGTGCTGACGGCGATCGGCTGGGGTTGGAACGCGTTCTTCCCGATCAATAAAGCGCTGTGGACCAGTTCGTACGTGTTGTTCACCGGCGGTTTGGCTTTACAGTTTTTGGCGCTGTGTTACTGGCTGATCGACATCAAGGGCTATCGCCGCTGGGCCAAGCCGTTTGAGATCTTCGGCCTGAACGCGATCGCGCTGTACATCCTCGCTGATATCATCGCTGTCCTGATTGGCGTGATCAAAGTCGGCAACGAGCCGGTGGGTGGCTGGATTTACGATCACCTGTTTGCCTCGTGGACGTCGCCCGTCAACGCTTCGCTAGCATTTGCGATCAGCTTCGTGTTGGTGTGTTTCTTTTTTATGTGGCTACTTTACCGGCGTCGAATTTTTATCAAGATCTGACGGCGGATAAAAGTGTTCCTTGTAGACCGGGTACGCCTCCGTCCGCAGGTGGCCCAACATCAGATGGCCGCGCCGCGTCGCGCGCTCGTGACGCAGCGCCGAGATATCGATCGGCGCAACCACGATTCGCTCGCCTGGTCCAGGTGACGCTTCCGCCAACAATCGTCCATCAAAATCAACGACTTGACTCCCGCCCGGCCATGAATAAGGCGGATAATGCTTCAAACTCGCACCCTGATTCGCGGCCACGACATACGCGAGGTTTTCGAGTGCGCGGCAACGGTTGACGATGGTCCACCACGACATCGGTTCGGTCGCGCCCCACGGATCCATGTAAGCCGAAACACGGATCAAGACCTCCGCGCCGTTTGCCGTCAACTGTCTCATCGCTTCGGGAAACAACCAGTCGTAACAGATCGCACAGCCGAGTTTTCCGATCGGCGTGTCGGCGACGGGAAAGAGTGGTTCGTCGTAATCAGGCAGATCGTGCGGGCTCGTGTGAACTTCAAACGGCAGCCACGTGTTGACCTTGCGATACTTGTACAACACGCCTTCGGGACCAATCAGGCACGTGGTGTTGAATACGTGTCCCGGCCATTTGGGATCGACCTCGAGCATCGAGCCGCTTTGAATGTAGATGTCGTGTTCTTTGGCTTTCTGTTGCAGCCGTTCGGTATGCTCGTTGGGGATCGGGATCGCGAGTTTTTCGATCAACTCAGCCGCCGTCTCGAACACCGGCGCTGCGTGAGCAAACTCGGGAAAGACAACGAGCCGCACCGGCAGAAACGGCGACGCGCCGATCACGGCCGAATCGATCATCGAGAGAATGCGATCGGTGTTGGCCCGCATACCGCGTCGATCGATCGGGTTTGAATTATCCGTTTGGCAAGCGGCAACTGAATATCTGATCACGGTTTAAGTCCTGTTAATCCTGCAATCCTGTCTACTTGAGAAGTAACGATTCGCGTGTTGTAAGTTTCCAAATACCTCTGACGCTTAAGCGTCAGAGGATATCGTTCGGGCCACGAGTACGGGTATTTGCTCATGCCGTGAAAAGGCAGTGGTCCAATCTGATCCGGGCTCGCGGAATTTATGTCCATCTCTTTGCTGAAGCCGTCCGCGTAGAGCAGGAATGTGTGCTTCCATCCTTTCGGTAGCGGCGGTAGTTTGCGTGCGTCGAACGAGAGAATCAGTTCGTCGCCAGGACGCGAGATGACAAAGATATCGTCCGTGGTCGACAAGAGTTCGCGCACATCGCCTTCGCGTGTGTAACGTCCGGTCATGACTTTCCACGGCGACGTGAACGAGACTTGGGAATAGTCGTAGGTCATCGGTTCGCGCCCATTCGGGGAATACTCGCGCGAGAAGCCACGCCAGCGCAGATCGGCAACAGATGGCGACAGCCTGGTTAATCTCGTCGCAGAGTTGCCATCGGATGTGTCTACGAGGATCTGATCCCAGTAGATGCGCATATTGGTCACGATCCGCACTTCGCGGCTCGCGCTCAAAAACTTTCCGGTAAGATCCGCCACGACGGTTTGCGGCCGCCCGACCGGAATGCCGATGTTTTCAATCACGGTTTTCCACTCGCCGTGCTTGTCTTTCACTTGCAGCGCGGGAAGCGAGAGCGATTTGCCGCTTTGCGAAGCCGCAAGGTTGTCACTGGACCACGCATAGTCGGTCCAACCGGTTAACAGTAAACGCGTACGATCCCCCGGTGGTAGTGTGAGCGTTAACGTGTGCTCGTCAGCAAACCCGCGAATGTTATGAACCTTGAAGTCGTCAGGATATTCGCGGTCCATCCGTAAAATCCGTGGTAACACGTCGTGGCCGTGGTCGTCGACGGCTGCCAGCGGTGGCCTCGCATTGCGTGTGGTGAATAACTTAAAACGTTGCGCCGGAACGGTGAGCCCTTCGTTTGGATAAACTTCCGTCTCCTGCGGATGCGCAATAGCGACGAGTTGCATCCGATCGAAAAAGACCGCTTCTTCCAACTCGTTGGTGACGCGCAATTCGTAACGCCCATTCTTTTCCTTCAGTAGATCGCTCGGAATGCGCACGTACTCATCCGGATCGGGCATGTTGTAAACACCGGGCGCATCGAGGTGGCCCATCTCGCCTCCGCCCATGAAGTCGGTGACAAACTCGAAGCTCTTGCCATTCCAAACGTAAAGATACGGGCACGACGAGGGTTTGCGATCGAGTTCGGTGAGCGAAAGCGTCTTGCTTGCTGCGATATCTGTTTCCGCTTGAACGATTCCCGCAGGCCACAACACTCGCACCGCGTCGACGCTTGTTCGTTTGCCGATGCCGAAGACGAGATCCGCAGGCGCCGGAGCGGGAAACGCGGAGTAGCTTTCGAGTTTTTGCGCCAGACTACCGGCGCGTATTTCAATCTTTGATCCGACGCCGCTGCGATTGCTTACTTTCGCCGCGAGACTGACGCGCAGCGAATGATTCGCGTTGCCTCCATCGTTACGCGCATAGCTCAAGCCGGCGCCGGGTGCACCGAAGATAAAGTCGGTATCACCATCACCATCGATGTCGCCCGAGACGAGGACTCGTCCCTGTGGACCACTCGCAGCGAGATTCTCACGAGCGGCTTGGGGCGTGACATCGACCCAGGAGTCGCCGGAGTTGCGTGTGATTCGCAACTTCACATCCACGATCGAGACGAGATCCAGAAGGCCGTCGTTGTCGTAGTCAACAAACTGTGAGGCATTACTGGCGCCGGGTGCCGGCGTGATTTTGAAATGGTCTTTACCATCGCTGAGAGCGAAGCGCCCAGTCCCGCCGTTGGCAAAATAAAAATCTGTAAAGCCATCTTTGTTTACGTCACCGGCGGCAATCACTGGTGCGCCCTCAACCTCAGCGAAGCCGGTCTCCTTTGCAACGTCGCGAAACGTGCCGTCGCGAAGATTGCGCCAGAGAAAAACTTTTTCGTCCGAAGCGACGAGCAGATCGATGTCGCGGCGGTTGTCGAAGTCGGTTGGCACGACTGCGCGCGCGGCCATCTTGTCCGTGAGTTTTGCGGCGGCGGTTTGGTCGGAGAATGTTTTGTCGCCGTCGTTGCGTAATAGAACGGTGCCGGGGACAAAAATATCGAGGTCGCCGTCGTGGTCCACGTCTACGAAGGCTACAGATCGGGATGAAGACGAACCAATCGAAATCTTTGCAGCAGCAGTTACGTCAGAAAACGTTCCATTGCCGTCGTTGTGATAAAGCGCGCTGGCGGTTGAGCGAAGGATGAACACGTCGGGTTTGCCATCATTGTCGTAGTCGCCCGCCACTGCTGCGACACCAATCCCCTCTGAAGTTTTTGCTAATGCGCCGGAGGTTGTCGATATATCAACGAACTTGCCGCCATCGTTGCGCATGAGGCGCTGTTTGCCACCCGCAACTTCGAGCAGATCGAGATCGCCGTCACTGTCATGATCAAACAACACAGCGGCGCCGCCGTCCTTCAGATCCGCTGGCGCCCAATCACGGTCGCCCGGCAACACGGTTGCGGTCGCGTCGGTGAAGACAACGTTCGGTGTGTTCTTGTCGACGAGGTCGGGTTCCGCGCCAGTTGACGCAACGGCTTCGGCATAGCGACCCTGTTCGAGATAGTTCGTGCCGAGTGTCGTGCCGCTGCCGCGTTGACGTAATTCCTGAAACTGTGCGATGACTTTCTGCCCTTCTTCGCGCTGGCCGGCGCGAATCAAAGCGGTGCCGAGATTGTAAAGTGCGGTTGCGTTGTAAGGTTCGGACGCGATCGCGATGCGCAGGACAGCGACTGCTTCCGGATATTTGCGCTGCTGCGCGTAGAGTTGGCCCAGGTTTACATTCGCACCAACGTCGTTGGCGTCGATGCGCAGTACCTTTTGAAAATACGCGATTGCTTCTTCGGGTTTGTTTTGCGTTTTGGCCGCGAGCCCGAGCAAGTAAGGCGGTTGCGGCGCGGCCGGCGCGGCCGTGCTCGCGGCTTGCAACTCGCGTTGCGCGGCCGGGAGATCGGGCACATTGAAGAGCGCGATGCCGAGATTAATGCGCGCCAAAGCGAGATCGGGCGCGAGCTGCAACGCGCGTTTGAATGCGTCCGCCGCCTCTTTAAACTTAAACTGTTCCAACAGCGCGACGCCCAGATTATTCGCGCGATAAGCGTCTTCGCGCGCGTTCGTTTTCGCGGGCGGGTTTTGACGGTGAGCGGATGTTGGCCTTATTAATGACGCGACGGTAAGAGAACAGATCAGGAAGCCCAGTAGTAAAACACCAGTTTTGAACTTCTGCATAAGTGCCTCGAATATAAATGCGAACGTTTCAAAGTCAACCACAGATTACACGGATTTTTGTCCTGCCGGCGGTTCTCCTCAGTGTTCTTTTGGCCGGTTCCTGTCGTCCCACCGCCACGCTGCCGACGCGCTCGTCGCCGCAATACAACGAGATCGTGCGCACGTTTTACATCGGACTCGCGGCGCTCCAAGTCGGTCACGACGTGCAGGCGGACGAGAAGCTCGCGCAGTTTACGCAACTCGCGCCTGCTGAGCCCGCCGGTTGGGCCAACTGGGGCGTGCTCGCGTTGCGGCAGCGAAACTTCGACACCGCCGCGGAACGAATCGAACGCGCGCGTTCGCTCGCGTCCGACAACAGCGACATCTATTACCTCGTTGGCTTGCTCGAAAGCAGCCGTGGAAAAACTGCCGAGGCGATCGCGGCCTTGCGCAAGGCAGTGGAACTGAATCCGCAAAACTCGATCGCCACCTACAAGCTCGCGGAGGAAGTCGAGCGCGAAGGGAACGAAGAAGAGTTTCAGCGTCTCATCAATCAGATCCTTTCTGCGCAGCCTGACAATTTGGCGGCTTTGGTTGAACTAAGCCGTGTCGCGGCCAAACGCAGCGACACCGAGACATTGAAATCGTCTGTGGCAAAGCTCAGCGCGCGATCGTCAGCGTGGCCTGACGAAGTGAAAGAGCAGGTGAACGCGGTGTCGCAAGCCGCGGACAGTGGCGACTTGCGTGGGGCCGCGACGCGCACGAGTTTTTTGCGAAACGTGTTGATGCGTGTGCCGGAGTACCGGCGAAGTCTTGCGGCGATTAAACCGCCGCCAGGTGAAGAGGCGATGCCTTTCACGAGCTTTTTGAAAATCGAACCGCCGATTTTTAAAGTCTCGTCGCCGGACACGGCGATCAAGTTTGAGCCACGGAGTGACACGGATAACACGGACAAGGTGGATTGGATTGGGGCGATCGCGTTGAGTGGAAGCGGCGCGCCGATTGTCGCGAGGGCAAATGCGCATGAGGTTCGTTTAGCGAGTGGCGCGACGCTGCCGTTTCCAGGTGGAGCGGCGAATACAGCGCCCGCGCCTGATGGTGTGTTGGCGATCGATTTTAGTTACGACTTCAAGACCGATCTCGTGCTCGCGGGTGCAGGCGGCGTACGTCTGTTTCGCCAGGACAGTCC
>DATNJO010000767.1:0-3701 GCA_035603895.1 Pyrinomonadaceae bacterium | reverse complement strand
CTGCGGGGGCTGCTGCCGCCGGTTTCGCCACTGGCGCCGATCGACGTACCGGTCTGCTCTCTTGCTTCGTTTGTTCACTCTTCAGTGCACCCGGCTCGGGAGCGGGATTCGCTACGTCGCCACTGAGCAGGTTGCGCTTGTTGACGCCTGGAGTCTTTTCGTCGTTTTGATCGATCTGATTACGCATCACAAGCTGGAGTTTGCCTTCGGTCGTGGCCAGCGCGAGTTTCTCTGCTTCTTCGGGAGTAACCTGAAGTGTGACTGCCTTCACGCTGTTGGCTTCGCGTTCATTTTCCGGCTTGTCGATGTTCTGACCATTGGCCAGGACCTTGATGTTCTGTAGCACGATCTTCGATATCGGATCCTGCATACCGGAACCTTCGCGCGGATCGATCGTGACAACTACGTCAACCATGGTGCCCGGCATAATGAATCCGGAGATACCGGCGGCATCGTCAACTTTGACGGTCATCGCGCGATAGCCTTCGGGAATCACCGCTGACAAACCGGCTGCCGTTCCTTCGGGCGCCAGTCTCGATTCAGTGATCGGTTCGCGAGCGGCGATGTTCACCACAGCCACGCGGCCGGCGAGTTTTTCAGGCGAATCAAAAGCTCCGTCGGGAGTTGATTCCTTGGGAAACTGGACCACCGTGATCTGCTCGGCAATGATCTTGCTGCCGAGCGGAATTGCGACCTTAGCTACGGCAACCTTATGCAGGTTCTGCGAGTAAGCATTCGCGGTCGACAAGTACTTGCTGACTGACACGGCAGCGAGCACACCGAAAATCAGTGCTCCTACCAGGACTACCAAAAAACGTTTGTTTCGCATGGGAATCAACTCTCCGTTCTGCCAGGTCAAAGGCCTGATTGTTGGCCGCTGTTAGGGATGAAAGATCGCTGTTGCGATGATGGCGCCGATCGTGATCGCCGCGCCGTAGGGAATTGTCAGACGGCGATCGGCAGGAACGCTGAATTTGGGCATCTGCCATCCGGGCAGTAAGCCGACAAAAATTTGCAGCACGCGATGCATGGTGGTTGCGAAAACTCCCGAGCGCAGGATCGACACGACCGCCAGCAAGCCGCCGGTCAACACCACCACGACAAAAGTCGGAAGCACGAGTTGAACGCCGATCACAGATCCGATCGCGGCGAAGAGTTTTACGTCGCCTGCGCCCATCGCTCCGAACACGTGCAGAAACATCATTAGGATAAAGGCGAGAACACATCCGCCAATGCTGCTTAGACCACCGTGAACGCCGCCCGCAGCGAGGTTCAAAGTCAGTCCACTTATCAAAGTAGCCAGCACGAACGCATTAGGAATGCGCCGATACCGCACGTCGTAGTAAATAATCAGCACGGCGAGCGGCACGAGAAAAAGCTGAAAAACTGTTGCGGTAGGACTCAGCATAACCATCCCGAGGGCAATGTTTTTGGCGTAGCAGAAAAGGTGGCGGCGCACCTGTGGAGGCGCGCCACCCGACAACGGCAGTTCACTCGTTTGGGTTCACCCGAGGAAACCTGCCAGCGTTTCGATCCTCGCCGCGATTCGATCGTTCAGCAGTGTGAATGCGGCGACTGTTGCAAGCACTATCAGTGCGGCAATGACGGCGTACTCCGATAGCTCAAGTCCAGTTTCGTCTTTGAAGAATTTCATCAACATGACTATTTCCTCGGTTCGACGTATCGAAAAACCTGGAGCCTTTCGAGTCCGCCGTCAGCGACCAAGAACTTAGCCGTTGCCGGAATGGCTCGGCCGACAATTAGCTACCGGCGATCGTGTTAGCCAGCGCGGTGATGCGAGCGGCAATGTTTCCGCCCAACAGGGTGAAAGCGGCGACGCACGCCAACGCGATAAGCGCTGCGGCTACTGCGTATTCGGAAAGTTCCAGACCGGTTTCGTCAGCGAAAAATCTCTTAATCATTTGGTTGCTCCTTTAGATTCGATTAGGCGTTGTTGCTTGGAGAGCCGGCAAACGTGATGCTAGCCCCGGAAGGATTGGCACCTCTTGTCTTAGCTGGAGAAAGTTGAACCACTGAGGCCGTGCGGCGGCCAAAGCCATTGATTCCACTTAGAACAGCACTGAACAAGGTAAGCAGCAGCATGAGCATGTAGTTGTCCTTGATTCCCGCGGTCTTGATGCTGACGAGCATCGCCAGCGCCAGGAAGGGAGTAAGAACAACGAGCATTGCGACTGATGCCAGGTTTTTTGTGGTGTTAGCCTTCATTCGGTTTGTCTGCTCGACTAGTGATGCGATGCGTGTTGCCTCGCGACGAACAGGACATTTACAACCGGTGTGCCAGTGGGCCAGGTGTGGTTTTACGGGACTTGTGAGTTGTGTTTGTAGCCTGCGGTTGACAACTCTGGTTGGTCCAACAGGAGCGGTGAGGATTAAATTCGAGCTTTTGTTTCGGTTTTTATTCGTGTTACTGCTTGTCGCCCAAAGTTGACAAGCAATAAACCACAGATGACACGGATTAGTTAGGCGCGGTATTGAATGCCGGGTTCGGTGTCTTCCTGAAGGAAGTCGCCGATGTCGATCGCGAGGCGCTTGAGTTTTTTGTAGAGAGTTTGGCGTGAACCAAGGCCGAGGGCTTCGCTGGCCTTTGCGACGTTGCAATCGTGACGCTTGAGAGTTTCAGTGATTACGCGGCGTTCGTAATCGTCGAGTAGATCGTCGAGCCGCTCCGCCTGCGTTTGTGCGGTGCCTTGCGGGCAGATGCGTGAACTGATGTTCTCGGGACGAATGTAGCCATCGTCTTCTGCGTAGAGTACGAGTCGCTCGATCTCCGCGGCGAGCTCGCGAATATTGCCGGGCCATGAGTAAGCCTCCAAGATCCGGATCGCCTCCGCAGTGATTCCAGAAATGTGCCGTTCGTTCTTACGCGCGTAGTGGCTCACGAAATGTGAGATGAGTGCAGAAACGTCTTCGGGACGTTCTCGCAACGGCGGGACTTTGAGCGTTAGCGTCGCGATGCGGTAGTACAAGTCTTCGCGAAACAGTTTCTCTCGGACGAGTTCCTCGAGATCCTTGTGGGTCGCGGCAATCACACGCACGTTTACTTTGCGCGGCGCACGTTCGCCCAGCGTGTGGATCTCTCCCTCCTGCAAGAAACGCAAAAGCTTTGGCTGGAGTGAAAGCGGCAGATCTCCGATCTCGTCGAGAAAGAGCGTGCCGTTTTCAGCAGAACGAATGAGTCCGGCCTGGTCCTGCATCGCGCCGGTGAACGTACCGCGCCGGTGACCAAACAACATGCTCTCGATCAACTCCGCCGGCACGGCCGAACAGTTGAATGGAATAAACTCACTCTCCGAACGCCGGCTAAGACGATGAATCGCTCTGGCTATCAGTTCCTTGCCACTGCCGGATTCGCCCGTGACCAGAATGGTCGAGCTGGAGTCTTTGATACGTTCGACATTGCGCGCGACTTCTGCCATCGCGCGACTGCTGAACACCATTCCCGGCAACGAACTGACCGACGGCACCGGCGTCTTTGGACCAACAGCCACAGGCGGTGTCCCGGAAGTTTGATGAGCATGGGCCAGGTGGGCCACGTCGCCCAGCGCGTTGAGATCTTTGGCTTGTTGAACTGACAACGGCCGAACACATCGGCCATACAACGCGGCGCCCTCGCGCGTGCTGCACGGCATCGCGAGTAACAAACAGATAGCTTGATCGCCCTCTTTGGCGGGCTGCGGCTT
>DATNJO010000766.1:0-3393 GCA_035603895.1 Pyrinomonadaceae bacterium | reverse complement strand
GCGCCATGCCATAACGCGGCAAATAACGTGGAACGATGTTGAGCAAACCCGCGAGCGCCGACGAACCGGCGAACCACAGAATCGAAATCGTGCTGATGTCGTAAACAGTGCCGAAGACGTTGCCGAGATATTCATGGGCCAGGAACGCGAGCGCGCGGCCATTCGCACTTCCCGCTTCGTGCAAATCGGTTTCCGGTTGAAACGCTTCGGGCGGGATAAGCAATGCCGTCGAGATACTGCTCGCGAGCAAAAAGAAACTCATGATCAACGCGGCGACCGTCAGCAGCTTGCGCGCGTTATGAATACGATCTTCAAGCCTGAGCCCTCTCACTAGCGGCATCACCACGACGCCGGTCTCAAAGCCCGATAGACCAAGCGCAAGTTTCGGAAACACAACCAGCGCCATCCCAATCATCAGGAACGGACTGCGATACGTTTGAAACAGCGCGGTACGCCAATTCGAAAAGACGGACGGATGCGTGGCGATTTCATAAAACGAAACGCCCACGATCGCCAGATTTAGCGCCAAATATATGGCCACAAGGACCACCGCGATCCCGATCGCCTCTTTGAACCCGCGTAAAAAGATTGCTCCTAACGCAGCAATCAGCACCAACGTAACGATGATGCGATGGTGCATGAAGTTCGTGTGGTCTATTACGAAAGGGTTCTCGACGACGTGCGCCGTAGCGTCCGCAGCAGAGAGCGTGATGGTGATGATGAAACTCGTCGTGGCAAAGCCGAGTAAAGCGAGAACAAAGAGTTTTCCTTTCCAGCGCGACAAAAGATTCTCGAGCATCGAGATCGATCCGTCGCCGTGAGGACTCTCTGCGGCCACGCGGCGGTACATCGGCAATGCGCCAAATAATGTCAAAAAGATCAGGACTAATGTTGCTACTGGTGAGAGTGCGCCCGCAGCGAGAAACGCGATGCCTGGTTGATAACCGAGTGTTGAAAAATAGTCGACACCCGTGAGGCACATCACCTGCCACCAGGGGTGTTGTTTATGTGGAGTAGATGAATCGTGCGCGGAACCGCTTGGTCGTCTGCCCTCTAAAAGCCAGAGTTCGAATTTGCGCCGCGTTCGCTGGAGCAGCCCCATGTTTTGTTGTCAGTCAACGTCGAGGTTCATGCACTCAACCGGAGCGTAGCGATCAGATCAATATTAGGGGCTAACAAAAATAGGGGCTAACAAAAAAAGCGGGCGGGGGCCTCCCACAGCCCCCACCCTAAGGCCACGTGTCCTCACCCCACGCGACCACTTCGTCCACCGGGGAGGTGAACGCATCGGGATTATGCAATAGTCCGCTTAAACTTTCAACCGCCTTATTGTATTTGTCTGTCACACTAGACGTCATGTCATCGATCGTATGACGCGACAAAACTTATAGACCACATAAGCAACTTCAATTCAGCCGCTCAACCAAGCGATTAATCGCACAAAAGGCTTTGCACCGACTGCGTTCAACCTGCCCTATTTGCAACACCTGCTGCATCTTTTGTCTGGTCCATTTGTCCCTGGCGGTCGTCAGCATGAGCCAGATCCGAAAAAGCCACGATCATCAGCAACGCTGTTACACCGAGCGTGGAAAGGATGTAAAGGATCGCCGTCTTCTCGAGATAGATCAGCGTAACCACTACTGCTACGAGGCCAAGAGCCCACGCAACTGTTATTAATTTTCTGCGACGGCGATCGTCGGCAAGTGTTTTTCGATTCATTCGCTAGTTCAACTTTCAGTTATTTCGTTAGTAGCCTGCAAACTTTAGTAGATGACCCTGTTTGGCAGATACATCCCGGTCGAAGTTACCGCGCTTGAGAAGCCACCTGTGATGGCGCCGAATAACGTCGGGGCCAAGCGCTGTTTCGAAAATAATCCGGCTTCAGGTACTTCAATGATGTCGAAAGCCTGTAACAGCGGATCTTCCGCTTTGTTTTTCTTGATCGCGCTTACGTCGTAAATCTTTTTATCCTGCTGTGTGCTGCCGGGAATCTGACGATAGATAACGACCTCGCTCAGTTTTGCCTCGCTTCGGGTCCCGCCCACCATTGCCAACGCCCGTGTGAGCGTCATCTGTTCGCGCAGGTAAACTCCGTTTGGCGATACGACAGCGCCATAGATGTAAACCGGCTCAGCTTCCGTCACCAGGACATAATCGCCGGGACGAATCACCGGATTCGCTTCCACTCTTCCAGCACGCAGTTCGGAGATCTTTACGATCTGAAGCGGAATCTTCGTCCCGTCAATCGGCTTGGCCTCTTCTTCTTCACCGGGAGCGGGACACATCAAAGGTTCGGTGTGCAGGATCTGAATAGTGCCGGAAGCGCGCTCAGTAAATCCTCCGGACACGGCGATCAATTCGTTCAACCGCACTCTGCGTTTCATCTCCACGCGCGCCGACTGGCGAACGGCGCCGAAGACTGTGGCTGGTTGACGGCTGTTACGCTCGGCAACCCGGACGCTTACCTGCGGATTGTTGATGAACTTCGCGTAAGCAGCGGCGATGTCTTTCTGCACTTGCTTGTCCGTGCGGCACTTCGCCGGAATCGGTTGCTCTAAAAACGGCAACGAACTCAGATTGCCATCGCCATCGATCTGGGCAGTCGCCGTAGACAACTCCGGCTGGCCAAACACACGGATGTCGAGCACGTCGCCTGGTCCAAGCAGGTAAGTCTTACTTCCCTGAACATCCATGGCAGCCGACTGAGCGCTTGATGTGGAAGGTTGTTGTTGAGGTTCCTGCGCGTGGCTAAAGCCTGCGAACATGCAGGCACACGCAATCGCAACAATCAAACACTGCTTAACTTTCATCACATTACCTCACTGAAGAAGTTTTCTTGTGCCGGCGGTGTTTTCTCCGTCGACTGAAGGTCCCAGGCAATACAAACCCGGTAAAAAGCAAGTTGCAATGATCGCACAAAAGGTGATAGATGCCAACCAGTCGTAACGGCAGCGGAGTGCGCTTGTATCCCCTGCGAATTCTTGAGCTTCCACATTTGGGACACTTCTGAAACGTCATGGCTCCGGATGTTTGCGCGCTCGCAATTTTGCCTGAAGATCGGCGATTTCACCTTCGATTTTCTGAGTTCCCGCGGCGCGCGCTTCTGGCTTCACCACGTCCTGATTTAAATAAAAGAGCGCATCGCGATAACGATCGATTGCCCGCCGATAGTGGCCCTTGAAAGCGGAGCGTTCGGCCAGTTCCACCCAGTGAGCAATCTTGACCGAAGCAATAAATTCGCTGATCGCGACTTTCGACTCGTGAAGCTCCGGCTCTTCAGGATAAAGGCGAAGAGCCGAGTCGATACATTCCAACGCGCGATTCGCCGTTTCGATCTTGTCGAACGTACGGGCACGTTGCTGCGCTTCGTAGGTTAACAAACGCGACTGTCCC
>DATNJO010000765.1:0-2650 GCA_035603895.1 Pyrinomonadaceae bacterium | reverse complement strand
GTGTTCGCAAAACATGGAGTGGCAGGACAAAGGACTCGCACCGATGCGTCTTTCCGTTAACTTTTCGGCGCGTCAATTTCAGCAGCCGTCGTTCATCGCGTCGGTGGCTGAGATTTTGAAAGAGACGAATCTCGATCCGCGCTGGTTGGAACTGGAGTTGACCGAGAGTTCAATCATGAAGGAGCCGGAGCAGGCGATTGAAAAGTTACACGAGTTGAAACTGATGGGGATCAAAGTGGCGATCGACGACTTCGGCACTGGTTACTCGTCGCTCAATTATTTGAAGCGTTTTCCGATCGATACGTTGAAGATCGATAAGACGTTTGTGTCGGATGTTTGCAAAGACCCGCACGACACGGCGATCGTGCGCGCGATCATCGACTTGGGCCACGCGCTCGATCTGACAGTGATTGCTGAGGGAGTCGAGACGCAGGAACAGCTTCAGTATTTGAGTTCGCTTGGTTGCGATGTGGTTCAGGGATTTTTGTTCAGCAAATCGCTTTCGGCAGCGGTGTTTGAAGAGTTGCTGGTCGAGCAAAGGCGCGCGGCTGCTTTATCCATGAACCATGACACTGCGCCGTTAGTTGGCGAAATTGCTTGAGCCGGGTAAAGATCCGGTTTTCTAGCCGTCTCAATCACTTCCCTTACGATCTTGGACTTGGACGCTCCAGTGACAAGAAAAACCACCGACTTTCCATTATTCAAAACCGGCAGCGTCATCGTAATTCGATAAGTGTTTAGCTTTTCAACAAACGGCGCTGCGACCAAACGCTCTGTTTCGTTGAGTGCAGGTGAGTGAGGAAAGAGTGAAGCTGTGTGACCCTCTTCGCCGATACCCAGGAAGATGAGATCAAAGGCAGGGATGGCTTCGCCAAAGAATTTACGTAGATCGGATTCGTAAACTTTGGCGGCGTCTTCAGCCACGGGATTTTCGGCTGGGATGCGATGAATGTTCTGTTGCGGCACCGGAACGCGTGAGAACATCGCTTCGTCGACCATGCGATAGTTACTGTCCGGATGATCGGGTGGGACGTGACGTTCATCCGTGAAGAAGAAATGCGTCTGGTCCCACGCGACCTGTTCGCGAAATGGCTCGTTTGGATCTGCTAGTAGTTGATACAAGGCACGCGGCGTCGAGCCACCTGACAAGGCCACGGACTTCGGATTCAAGTTCAACCAATGCTCCGCAGCCGCGCGCGCCACTTCCGCCGGACTCTCAAAAATCTTCAATTCCATAACTTCACATAAACGCGACGATCCGCAACGGGCCGCCGCTGCCCCCTTTGATCTTCATTGGCAACGCAATCACCGAAAACCCCTTCACCGGCAATTGGTCCAGGTTTGCGACGTTCTCAAACGCCGGAATGTTCTTCTCAAACAAAATACGATGACTCTCAAACAGCGTCGACTGGCCGCGGTCGATGCTCGCCGTGTCCAAGCCAATCGCTTTGATCACTCGATTCTGTGTCAGCCAACGCGCCGCTGCCGGATCGAGTCCGGGAAAGTGAAGCTTCGCGACCGCCTCGGCGCCGCGTTCGTCTGTTCCGAGGTACGACTTCCGATCCGGATAACGTTTTCCAAACCCTGTGCGCAACAAAACGATGGTGCCCCATGCGATACGTCCATTGCGCCGCTCCCAATTCTGAAAATCAGCAATGCTGACCTGGTAATCGGCATTCGACGCACACTGACTCGTCACGTCAATCACAATTCCGGGACCCATTAGCTGCTCCAACGGAATCTCATCGACCGTGTGACGTCCTTTCGCAAAGTGCACGGGCGCGTCGAGATGCGTGCCGCCGTGTTCCGCGGCTGAGTATCTGTACGCCGAATAGAAATAGCCTTTGTCGGTGACGCCTTCGAAATCAGTGTCGAGTTTGAACGGTTCGGCTGTGGGCCAATAAACGCTCGTCGCGTCAAAAGGATACGACAGATCGACAATGCGATCCGGTGGCAACACGGGCGCTCGCTGCGCCATGACAGGAACGACAAAAATAAAGACTAAAACCAGACTCAGGTGTCTCATGTGGAGGGCTCCTAAAGCTTGGAGTAAGATCGGCCACAGTTTAATACGCAAGGAGCTTAGTAATGCAAATCGGAATAATCGGATTGGGGCGCATGGGCGCGAATATGGCGAAGCGGCTGTTACGTGCGAAGCATCAGTGTGTTGTCTACGATCACCATGCGGACAACGTGCAAAGTCTGGTGGCTGAGGGTGCCGTGGGCGCGGAGTCGCAGGAGGATTTGGTGAAAAAGCTGGATCGTCAGCGGGCAATCTGGTTGATGATACCGGCGGCACGTGTCGATCAGTCGCTTAACGAACTCACTGCGATGATCGAAGCCGACGACATCATCATCGACGGCGGCAATTCTTATTACATCGACGACATTCGCCGTGCGAAAGAGTTGAAAGAGAAGAACATTCATTACGTTGACGTTGGAACAAGCGGCGGCGTGTGGGGACTCGAACGCGGTTACTGCCAGATGATCGGCGGCGAGAAGGAGGTCGTGAATCATCTCGATCCGATCTTCAAAACACTCGCGCCAGGCACCGGGACGATTTCGCCGACACCCGGACGCGCGCCCGGTTCTACCACTGCAACCGAAGGATATTTGCATTGTGGTCCATCCGGCGCGGGTCACTTCGTGA
>DATNJO010000764.1:0-3708 GCA_035603895.1 Pyrinomonadaceae bacterium | reverse complement strand
CGTCACCAGAGCAGCTCAAGAATATGCTTGCCGAAGATGTCGACCCGATCGAGTTAACGCCAGCGTCTGACATCTATTCATTCGCCGTAACTGTCTACCAGTTATTGACCGGTAGACCTCCATTTAGTCGAAATCTGGCGGATCTCATAAAAGAGCAGATGAACAGCGCGTTTGTGCCGGCCGGCGAAATCCGACCGGGCCTGCCGCCAGAAGTAGATTCGCTGATTCGGCAGGCGCTCGACTATGTGCCGGATCGGAGACCTCAAAGTGCCAAACAATTCGGTGAGGAGATGGCTCGGGCGCTCGAAACACCTGCCGGTCTGCACACGGTTGTTCCGGTTCCGATTCAAGTTCCATCTCCGGTTCGTTCCAGTTCCTCGATTAAGTATGGTTTAGCCCTTGTAATAGTTCTGATCCTAGGTATTGTCAGTATCTGGGTGCTGCGAAAACCTACTAAACTATCGTCCAATCACAAGGATGAGAAGGTTGAGACGGCTACCACACCATCACCTGTTAAGAGTCCGATATCGGGTGGGCTAGGCTCGCCTTCTCTGCGCACTTTCTCATTCTGGCTCGACTGGACTCGCACCGACCAGGGTAAGGCGCTGGCCGGTGGTCCAATTAAAGCCTCTGGTCAGGAGATCTTTACTAATGGGGATTCATTTGTAATCAACTTGACGAGCGCGCATGAGGGACATCTCTACTTATTGAACGAAGGACGAAACTACAACGACGCAATCACCTTCTACTACCAGAGTAAAAATACAATCAATGCCGACAGAAAGTTTTCGTCAGCGGAACTAGTGTTTGACAACAAGGACGGAATCGAACAATTTTGGATTCTCATTTCCGATCAACCGGTAGGACTCCTTGAGTCATTCACCCCGCCCGGCGAGATTCCAGAAGGGCAGACAGAATCAGTACGGGATTATCTTAATCGGCATCTTCCATCCGACATCTCCGCGACCGAAGATCTGCCGTCAGCGACGACCAAAGTTGAAGGATCCGGTAACCCTATTGCCTTCCGCGTATCTTTGCGGCACAGGAAGAGCAATAAACCTCATTAGGCTAAGCGATCGAATGGAATTTCTCGCTTATTAGATAAGAAGGAGAAAAAATGAACATCTCACGAACCAAGCCTGGTAGTGCAAAGTTGATCTTGAGTTTCGCCGTTGTAGTTTTGCTAATATTTTCCGTCCTGCCGCTGCTGACTGTTGGGTCTCAGAACGACGATTCTGATGCCGGTTCGAGACACATTTGCCCCAAGGAAGCCATGCGTAACGGCACCTGTGCACCGAGTCCGGGTGGCCCGCACGTTAAGACTCCGAGCGCCAAACCTAAACAAGAACCGCGGTACGAACGTGTTAGCAAGCAGGCTAGCACGGCAACCAATTGCAATGTGCGGATCCAACAGGCTCAAAAGGCCGGGTTACAAAAGAAGTGTGACGTCCGTTTGCCTCCTAACACCCCTGATCTTCCTTTGGCGTCACAGAAGATTGGCGTGACTATCTGGCATTTGCGTGAGGCAAGACCAGATTATGAAGGAGCCAGAATTCTCACGCACCCCAGTCAGAAAAAACGCCCCGTAGCCTACCAGGCTGAACGGATGGAAGGTCAGCCAACTCTTACTTATGGAGAGTTCGTAAGGCTAAGCATCGAGTCGCCCCGCGATGGCTTACTTTACGTAATCAATCGCGAGTTGTACAACGACGGATCTCTGAGTTCGCCTTACTTGATCTTTCCGACAGCGCGCTTGCGTAACGGGGATAATCGAATCTATACGAATCGACCAGTCGAAATCCCAGATGCAACTGACGAACCTTTTTATTTCGAGGCGAAACATACAGGCCTTGATCCATCCAAGAGCGTGATCGGCGAGATCATTTCGATCATTATCTCGGACAAGACTCTGAGTGGTTTGAACAATGCAACCCCGGATGTGGTGAAACTCTCAGAAAGTCAGGTGATAGCTCTTGAAAAGGAATACACAGGAAGAGCTGAAGTGTTTGAGTTGGAGCGGGGTGTGGGCTTGCCATATTCCGATGCCGAACAGAAATCGGCGAACGAGCCAATGAGCCGGTTGCTAACTCACACCGATGCTGTCCCGCAAACCTTCTTTCTTGTAGAAGATAAACGCAAGGGTGGGTTAATGGTGACTCTCGCACTGTCTTATAACGAGTGACTTGCTTGGGGACCCGATCTGTGCAACCGTTCTCGGACGATCCCGTAAGCGGGCGTATCCGATTCAAGATCAGGCATTGCTTGAATTTAGTAAAGGTGGTTCCCTGAACGAATACTTATAGTGCATGACTTCAGCAGTCCAAGATTTGTATTGGTGAATGCTCCACTTGTCGATTCGGCACCCGCGATCCTGTCGGAGCGGGCTTAACTCATAAAAGGCACCGGTAAAGCTGGTAAATAACCGTGCGAAGTAGTTAAGATGAGCGACTTAGTTGAAGGAATTAGGATGCGCCTTTGGCCACCTGAATAGCGCGGACCCTCATTCTCCAGAGATACCGATCCCCTAAGGGTAACGCAAGCAAAGGCACTACGTGGGAACGCGGGTAGTCCTATATTCGTGATCTCGACAAGATTCTTGACTCACTCCACCCTATCGAGGTTCGAATTGTTGAAATGGTGCGAACTTAGTGGCACAGATTTGCTTTCGTGCCATGTACAAACGATCGAGTCAGTGCTGATGACGATCACGTCATAGATTTCGGAGGTTGAAACATGAAGCGACACAGATTAACAATTCTTACATTAACTGCGCTTTTGATCTTCGCTGCCTTGCTTGAAACATCTTCGCGATTATCCGTCGTCCGTGTTAGCGCGCAAAAGCAAGAGACATCACGCCTACTGGCTCACCCGGAAGTTAAGATCCTGCCAAGCAAAGAAAAGCGCTGGGCCTTGATCGTAGGCGTGGATAATTTTGGGCTCAAAGGTGCTGTTAATGATGCCAAGGCAATGAAACATGTTCTGGTGAGATATGCCGGGTTTCCCGAAAAGCAGATTATTCTGCTGACGACCGACGATCTAGATAATTTGCCTAATCGGAGTAATATTCTAGGTGAATTGGACGAACTCTCTCGAACGGTTCCCCCCGATGGATTGTTTTTGTTTTCTTTTTCAGGCCATGGAAAGACTGTCGAAAACAGTGCTTATCTCATTCCGTCCGATGGACGAATGACCAATGTCAATAAGTTGCTGCGAGATTTCTCAATTGAGGTGACGCGCGTCAGAGAAGCGATCGAAGATATGAAAGTCAGACAAGTGGTGATGTTTATTGATGCTTGTCGGGACATGACCGAGGGCCGTGGAAGCGAAGCCGAACGACTCACGTCGACCATGAATCGCAGTTTTAGTTTCGATGAAACAAATAGGGATATTCAAGCTTTCGTTACTCTCTACGCCACATCGCTCGGTGAAAGTGCTTATGAGTATTTTGACGACGAGACAAAACAGTGGCGTGGCTATTTCAATAGAGCGATTGAAGAAGCCTTATCAGGAAGGGCTGGAAATGACAAAGGTGAAGTGACCCTTGCTAACCTGGTGAAATACCTGAATGAAGCTGTTCCAATAAGGTCGTACAGAATTAGAGGCGTTCGACAAACCCCTTGGCAAAATTCCAATGGTTACAGAGAATCAGAACTCGTTCTGGCAATGGCACCGAGGACGGGCAGCGATCTCAGTAGTAGCAGTAACCCA
>DATNJO010000763.1:0-2770 GCA_035603895.1 Pyrinomonadaceae bacterium | reverse complement strand
GTTGGGCCAGAAGAGCAACGACATGCCGGCGATGGCTGGTGACTTACTGTTGAAAGGCAACATCCTGCTCGAGATGGGAAAGCCTGACGATGCCCGCAAGGCTTACGACCAGGCACTCAAGACAACTGCTGATTCAAACGTGCCGCAGGAGAACAAGGACAACGCGGCGCTGTTTAGTCATTACAACCTCGCTCGCGTCGCTATCGTGAAAAAGGATCTGGCGACCGCAAAAACCGAAACAGAAACGTTTCGCAAGGGTGCCGAAGCGAAGAAGAACGCGAACCAGGTCAAGCAAGCCCACGAACTTGCTGGACGGATCGCATTGGAAGAGAAGAACTACGACACGGCAGTTAGCGAGTTGGCCCAGGCAAATCAACAAAACCCGGACGTGCTGTACCTGACCGGCTTGTCTTATCAAGGTAAAGGCGACAGGTCCAACGCGAAATCCTCGTTCACGAAGGCTGCCAAATTCAACTCGCTTCCGCAGTTGAACTACGCCCTGGTTCGCGTTAAAGCACAAAAAGCGCTGGCTTAAGCAAAAACTGAAGGGCGCTTTTCGCCCCCGAAAGCGCCCTTCAGTCGTCGCCGCCCCCCGCTGAAAACTGTTAACTACCACGGGAATTTCGGTCCACGCGATGGAATGAACTGGACCGACTTTGAAGAGGTCTCATTGAAACGCGCTGTCTCAAG
Organism: Pyrinomonadaceae bacterium; assembly: GCA_035603895.1. GTDB lineage: Bacteria > Acidobacteriota > Blastocatellia > Pyrinomonadales > Pyrinomonadaceae > PSRF01. The sequence goes on along the minus strand of DATNJO010000763.1, from coordinate 2,080 downwards.
ACTCGTGAACTCCAGTACTTTGTTGTCGCTGATCATCGCCGGTTCCACAGCGGACTTCACAAATTGAGTCATCGAAAACGAAGGTTGTTTCTCCGTAATCGCCGGCGCCACAACGATGGTTGATCCCTTAGCTGGAACGCTTGGACGGTCCTTACGAAGAGCAGCTACCTCAGCCGCTTCAACCGAAGTCGAGGCAGTGGCAACGGCGGTGGAGGTTTCGGCGGCTCCGGTTTGCGCTAACGCCGGCAGAGCTGCGAATACGAGCATGATGGCCGCGAATGACAAGTGCGAAAGTTGTTTCTGAATCGTCATGGTCCTTACCTCTCTCCTTCTGTGTTTTCGTCCTGACAGAAGGGAGAGTACCGCGCTATCGAATTCTCGAAAATTGTACGTTGGGTTCGCGCAACCTGTACTTTGGTGCAGGTTCTATAAAGTTATTGAGCGCAGGGTTGCCAGGAGTGATTCAATACTGAATGGTTTGCGCAGAAAACCGACTGCTCCGGCCTCGAGGGCGCGCAGCCGCGTGGCCTCATCGGCCTGGGCAGACATGAAGATTATCGGCACTTCCAGTCTCGACGCGTTGAGGAGTTGCTGCAATTCAAGCCCGCTCATGCCGGGCAGATTCATATCAAGAATCAGGCAAACCGACGCGCGCGACGCTTCCGAATCCAGAAATTCCTCCGCGGAACCAAACACATCGACACTCAGCCCGGCTGACTTAATGGCCCGGCACAACATGCGTGACATCGACGGATCGTCGTCAACAACGGAAATCAAGTGGTTTGCTTGTGACATGCCGGTGGTGAGTTTACCAGCACGAAAAGAAGGTGAGACTTGTACGAGAGTTCAACTAACCTGCACCAAAGTACAATACCGTCCACGGATTACGCAGATTTCTGTGTAATCTGTGGATGGATTTTCAACCGGTCGGCCATGCGCACCAGGTCCGCTACTGAATCGGCTTTCATTTTCTGCACGACCTGTGCGCGGTGTGCTTTGATCGTACGCTCACTGGTGCCGAGCTTATGTGCGATCTGCTTGTTCAGCGAGCCTTCAGTCACAAGCGCAAACACTTCGCGTTCACGGCTCGTCAGTGAATGATAACGCGCCTGAATTTCGGTCAACTCCTCGAGTTGTTTCCGTGTTTCGCGATCACGTGCAATTCCTTCCTTAATCGCCTCGATCATGTCCTGGTTGCGAAACGGCTTCGCGAAAAAACCTACCGCGCCGGCCTTCATGGCTTCGACCGTCATGGGAATATCCCCGTGACCAGTGGTGAAGACGATCGGAAGCGGTCGTGAGCCACCGGCGACCCGGCGTTGCAGATCCAGGCCGCTCAAACCGGGCATCTGCACATCGAGCACCAGGCACGCGGGACAGTCAGGCGGTGGCGCCGCGAGAAACGCCTCCGCCGAATCGAAAGGAACCGTCTTCAACCCGATGGTACTCACCAGCCGCGAAAGAAAATTGCGAAACGAGACGTCGTCGTCGACCACGATCACCACGGGCGGTTTTTCCGTCATTGTATTTCCTGAATTCTCGCCGGCAGGCTGAACGAAAAAATCGCACCGCCTTCGGCATTTGCTTCAGCCCAGAGTTTGCCGCCGAATGATTCAACGATCGACCGGCTAATCGCGAGTCCCATTCCCATGCCGGCGGCCTTCGTTGTGTGAAAAGGTTTGAATAGCTGTTCCACTTTTTCCGGCTCGATCCCCATTCCGCGATCGCTGACAGCCGCTAAAACAGTTCCGTTCGACACCGTTGTCTGCACAGTTAACTGCCGCTGGTTCACGTCAGTCTCGTGCATGGCTTCCATGCCGTTCATCACAAGATTCAGTAACACCTGCTGCAACTGCACCCGGTCGCCTTCCACGGCCGGCAACGATTCGCCCAACTGCGAATGGATCGTTACCTGCTTTATTAGCGCCTCGTGACCAACCAGGCCAATGACCTCGCGCGCGATCTCGCTCAGATTAAGCGGTGATTTCTCAGGCACGTGCTTTTTCACTAACGAACGAATCCGCGAAATAATCTGACTGGCGCGATGACCATCGCTGGCAATGTCCTCAAGTGCTTCTGC
>DATNJO010000762.1:0-4610 GCA_035603895.1 Pyrinomonadaceae bacterium | reverse complement strand
CTCTACGCTGGACCACTCTTCATTCATCACCTCTCACATCTATGGATTGACTTTCGCGGTATCCAGGACGAGTACATGCGCGGTAAGGCGATCGACTATTTCGAAAATAGCCGTCGTGCAGTTTATGCACAGCAGGCGTACGCGATGCGCAATCCCAAAAAGTTTGCCGGTTATGGCAGGTTCTCCTGGGGAATCACTGCCAGCGATGGTCCTGGACCAGCGGTGCAGCACTTCAATGGCCGGAAGGTACGCTTCTTCGATTACCTGGCACGTTCGATTCCTTATGGTCCTGACGACGGCACGCTTGCGCCGTGGGCCGTCGCCGGATCGTTGCCTTTCGCGCCGGAAGTAGTGCTGCCTTCGTTGGAACGCATCAACAAAGACTATCCGGAGATGACCAGCGAGTACGGATTCAAGTGCAGCTACAATCCGACCTTCAAGCAGAGCAAGAAAGGCTGGGTTTCCAAAGGCTATTACGGTCTCGATCAAGGTCCAATCGTGATGATGATCGAAAACTATCGTTCGGGCTTAATCTGGCGAATGATGCGCCGTTGTCCTTACATCATCAACGGTCTCCGCCGTGCGGGCTTTGCAGGCGGCTGGCTGGGTTCAGAAGATTAGTATTAGTTAGTGCGCGACGTTTTTGTAGACAACACCGCCTTTCATCACAAACACCACTCGTCTCACTGCGGTGATGTCTGTGAGCGGGTTGCCGTCCAAAGCGATGATGTCCGCTTGCAGACCGGGAGCAATTGAACCGATCTGATTTGCCATTCCGAGTGCTTCGGCGCCGAGTGAGTTTGCGGAGACCATCGCCGCGAGCGGATCCATACCAGCGTCGCGCACACGATCGATAAACTCTTCGGCGTTGCGGCCATGCGATCCGGCGAGCGCATCCGAGCCAAACACGATCTTCAAGCCGCGAATCTTCAAAGCGCGTTTCAGGAAATCGTGATACTGCGGAATGAGATCCTTAATGACTGGAAATACTTCTTCGGAGAATCCCGGCGTGCCCACAAACTTTTCTTTGTTGAGTAAATAGTTTTCGAGCACCAAACCGGCCTGCGGATCGAGGATGGTTCCTTTTTGGACCAACAGCTTTAGATCGTCGTCGGTTGCGAGTACGCCGTGCTCGATCTGCGTGCAGCCGGCAAGAGCAGCGGCGCGAACCGCATCTTTGTAAGCATGGACCAGAGTGCGCAGTCCAAGCCTCTTCGCCTCGTCGCAGGCGGCGTTTAGTTGTTCCTGTGAAAGCAACATGTCGGGCCGGCGCACACTCGCGGCCGCAAAGATCTTGATCAGGTCCGCGCCCGATTCTTTTTGCGTTCTGATGAAGGCGCGGATTTCGTCCGGGCTGCCTGTCTTTTCGCCCTGGCCCATCAACACTTGTCCGGCCGTCAGAATCCGGGGACCGGGAAGTTCGCCTTTGGTTATGGCATCGCGCAACGGAATATCCGCTGGATTGCCAACACTTTGCACGGTCGTAAAACCCGCCAGCAGTGTGGCCCAGGCATTCGCGGCTGCCTGAAGCGTGGCTTCGGGTGTGGTTGCGACGGGCCCTGCATTCTTGCCGTTCTTATCAAAGCTCCACGTAATGTGAACGTGCCCATCAATCCATCCCGGCAGGACCGTCAGTCCGCGGAGATCGTAATCGACCGGACCAGCGTTCGGATCGATCGCGACGATCTTCGAGCCTTCAATCACGACGCGCGTGTTTCTTAATGTGTTGCCCTTGCCGTCGAGCAAAATACCCGCAGCGATCACGATGCGTTTTGATTGACTTGCAACGTGCGGAGAACTGCCTTGCGCAACGCAGCAGACAACGATGATGAGACTAGATGCTACGGTGCGGAGCCACAAAGAAGCACAAGAGGCACAAAAGTGTTCCCAAACTCCCTTGTGCTTTTTGTGCTTCTTTGTGGCACTCATTAGAAAATCAACTTCAACGCCAACTGAATGTTTCTTGGTCCACCGCCACCCATGAATGGATTGCCGATGCCGACGTCGGGAGTGACGGTGATAGGAAGAAATCCGGTGCCCAGGCCAGTCACCGGATCGACTGACGAGGTCATGTCAGCCGCGAAGCTCGGCAAGAGCGGGTTCGAGAAGTTTGGATGGTTGAAGATATTGAAGACCTCAGCGCGCAGTTGTAGGCGCAGATTCTCGGTGATGTCCGTGTCTTTGAAGATCGAGAAGTCGACGTTTTGATAACCCGGACCGCGCAACGCGTTTCGACCTAGCGAACCGAAGTGCCACGTGCCGGGAATGCACGAAGCAGCGCTGCCGTCACCCGTAGGATCCAGCGTGCAGGGCACTTTGAAGGCCGCGAGATTGATGAATCGATCCGGCGCGCGTGTGCCGGCATACGGATCGCCGACGACATCGGGTCGCGGGAAAAACTCGCCCGTGTTGTTGTAATCGTCAAAGAGCGTCAGGTGAAACGGATTGCCGGTACGTAACGTGATCACGGTGTTCAGTTGCCAGCCTTTGCCGAGACGCGGATGCGACTGCGAGAAGTTTGGCAGCGCATAACTGGCAGTGACCACGAAGCGATGCCGATTATCGAAATTCGAGTTTGCTTTCTCGCAACGCGTGCAATGACTGTTGTCCGGTTGCGTCGCGTTCGCCACGTAGTCTTGACCGTCGGAAGCGTTGTCGAGCGAGTGCGACCACGTGTAATTGATCTGCGTCGAGAAGCCTCTGCGGTCGCGCACGGAGAAAGTCGTTTGTAGTGCGTTGTAGTTTGAGAACGCGGTGGTCTCGAGTTGATTGACGTAGAAGAACGTTCCGCCTGAAGGCGCGAATGGTCCATTGTCGAATGGACGCGCCGAAGAGACGCTCGGGTTCAGCGGTTGGTTGATGTCGCGATAGCGAAACAGCTTCTTGCCGGTCGAGCCGACGTAACCGACTTCGAGTACGCCGTTGCGAAACAGTTCGCGCTGGATGTTGAGATTGTAGTTTTGAATGTACGGCGTGCGCAGGTTCGGATCGACTGCGAACACGTCGGAGTCGAGAAAGTCTGTGAAGATCGGAACGTTGTTTTCGATCTCGGGGACAGTCGAGAACGAAAAGAGAACTGGCGCTGGACCGACCGGATTGAAAGCCGGGCCGGGATTGAACGTATTGAAGGGCAGTTGGCCCGCGAAGAAGTCCTGCGAGAACGCGTCGTAAAACAAACCCCAACCCGCGCGAATTACGGTCTTGCCGTTGCCGTGGACATTCCACGCCAAGCCGAGACGCGGCGAGAAGTTGTTCCAGTCGCGATCGTAAAGGCGCGGAAGTCCCGGTGAGCCCACTTGCACGAGACCTGCAACCGGATCGAAATTGCTCAACAAGTGATCCTTCTCGTCGATGACGCCGAAGTAATCCCAACGCAGTCCGAGGTTGAAGGTGAGTTGTGGACTCCAGCGAAAAGTGTCCTGCAAGTACGTCGCGTGCGAATTTTGAAACGTGAAGCGATTGGAGTTGCCGCGTGCCTGACGGCCACCGCTGAGCGTGCCTGATAAGAAGTCTTCGAGCGAACCGAAGTCCAAACGGCCGCGATAACCGGCATCAAAAAACTGGTCCACCGTCGTGCGTCGAAATTCGTAACCAAACTTGAGGTCGTGACTTCCGCGCTTCCACGAAAAGTTGTCGATGATGTGGAAGTTGCTGTCGACGCGCGCGCGCGGAACGGAGAGTGTGGCTCCGATGTTAGCGATGCCGAGATCGTCCTGAATGCGAATCTGCGGCAAGCCGAAATCCTGATCGTTGGTGATGCCTGTGTTGAGACCGATCGTACGCGGATCGAAATCGTTGTCTTCGGGAAAGAACCCTTCATCGAAGCGGTTGTAACCAAAGCGAAACTCATTAACTTTGCTTGCCGAGAGGATCTTTAGATAAGAGATCGAGACGAGATGAACCGTTGTTGGCGTAGTTGTATTGTAGCCGGGAAGAATGTTGCCCGCGAGAATCGCGAGCGGAAACGACTGATCGCTGGTGCCGAAGAAATAGCGGCCGGTGAGTGTGTTGTCTTTATTAAATGAGTGATCGATTTTACCGATTAGACTGTCGACGTCGTTTGACGCAGGTGTCGTGACGAAGAGGTTTGGTTCGCCGCTATTGTCGAAGAGTGGCAACGGCCGATTCGGAGCGGGCCACGGATTGCGCGCTAACAGTCGCGCGATGACCGGGTTCGTTGGACCACCGAGTGCGGCGATCTCGCGCGGATCGGGAACACGCGCCGTGGAGTTGAGTCCGACGCGTTCGCGCTGCCCTTCGTAGGCGAAATAAAAGAACGTTTGATTACGCTTGATTGGACCGCCGACCGAACCGCCAAACTGGTTGTTTCTGAACTGTGTTTGCGGGTCGGGCTTTGGGTTGAAGAAGTTGCGCGCGTCGAGTTTGTTGTTGCGGAAGAATTCAAACAGCGAACCGTGGAAATCGTTCGTACCAGATTTGGTGACGATGTTTACGATGGCGCCGGAGTTTCGGCCGTACTCGGCCTCGAAGTTTGAGAGTATTGCTGCTTCGGAAATGGCTTCGATGGGGAGGATGGTGGCGGGCGTGCCGAAGACGCCGGCTTCGTTGATGGCCGGGAGGTTTCGATAACCGTCGTTCATGTCAGTGCC
>DATNJO010000761.1:0-3073 GCA_035603895.1 Pyrinomonadaceae bacterium | reverse complement strand
GGATTGTCGGGAGAGTCGGACACTACGACTTTAATCACGTAACGGCCGTCTGCGAGTGTCGCGCCGTCGATCGTGTAAAAGTTCTCGCGCAACTTGTCTTTCAACAAGCGGAACGTCTGCTCGTTCATCGCGCGATAGTAGATCGCGTATTCGAGTGTGTCGGAGTTGCGATCTTCTGCTTGCCACTGAAATGAACGTGCGCCACGTTGGTAGAAACGGCGCGGCGGCACCGGCGCCACTGGTCCAAACACTGACGGATCCAATCCTGATGATTCAACGTTGGGATCTACCGCGACTTGTGCCATCTGCTGCAAACCGACGCCAATCGGCAACACGCTGATCGAGAGCACTTCCGGTGCAACGTTACGCGGCAGATAGGCCACGCTTATATCTTCAATTGATGCAGGCGCAGAAGAAGCTGTAGAACGCACGGTCGCGCGCCATTGAATAAAGCGAGCACGCGGACTCGAAATCTGGTTTCCGTCCGGATTGCGATAAGGCGTGCTCCAATCGCTCCACGTAGCATCGGGCCGCTCACCGTTTCCGGTGCGCGTTTGCACCTCGACCGCGCCTGTGCCGCGCCACCAGATCTTGCCCCACGCTGCTGTTAGTTTCGCGTCTCGCACCGGCGATTCGTAGGTTCCTTCACTGACGAGCTCGTTGCCGAAGCGGAATAGTTTTCCCTGGTTACTCGAGGCAGCGTAGATCTGGTTGTTCTTCACAAACAGAGACGAGATCTGTCCCTCGGGTGATTGCAAAAGCAATGTGTCGCGGCCGTCGTTCGTGACTGAATAAATACGTCCTTTGTCAGCGGTGCCGATCAGTACGCTGCCGGTTTGTAGTGACGGTGCGATTGCAAATGCGGTAACCGTCGGCGAACTCCAAACCACATCAGTCGCGCCATCGGGAAGAATGCGAAATACAGCGCTGCGGGCGCTCGAGACGTCGCTACGGCTGCGTGTTGGAGTGGTTTGCCCTTGAATCGGAACGCCCGATTCGTCGATGGCGGTGATCGTCACCGAGGTCGATGGCGTGCCGCCGCCTTCGGTCGGTTGCGGCGTGGGAGGCGTCGACGGCGCGCGCGCAGTGGCTGCGGCATCACTCAACGCGAGCGCATAGATCGAACCGTCAGCAGCGGGCGCGAGCGCATGAATCTCGCGCAGTTGCGTGTCGAACAAAGCAAACATTTTTCCATCGGGCGAGACGCGCAACACGAGGCCGCCCGAGTCTGTTCCCGCGATCAGATCGCCTTGCAGTGTTACGGCCAGTGAAATGACGTGCGTTTGATTCGTGTTCGCGAGCAGTGACGTCTCTGGCGATGCGCCTGCACTGCGCACGCGATAGAGCTTGCCGTTGTCGCCGGTGCCGACTGCGAGTGAACCATCAGACATCACCGCGAGAGACCAAATGTACTTATCGCCGGGATCGAAATAGACGTCTGCTTTTCCGTCCGCACCGATGCGATAGACTTTGCCGTCGGGCGACGTTCCGGCGTAGACCACGCCGTCGCGTCCGATCGCGAGAGCGGTGACGTCGAGTTCCGCTGCGTCAAACAACAGCGAGCCGGTGCCGTTTGCAGCGATCTTGAAAGTCTTGCCGTCATGTCCCGTGCCGAGATAGACGTTGCCCTGGCTATCGATCGCGCTGGCCCAAACGTAGGTCTGCTGAGTGTTGTAAATTTCGTTGAGCTTCGGCGCGAGCATCACCACGCCGTTGTCGGTGATCGACACGCCGCGAGCATCGCCCTTGAGTAGTTCTGCGCGGCCACTGGTTTCCCAGAGCGCGGGCTGCCCGGCGCGTACGCCGCCGAAACCAGAAAGCACGAGCATAATGATGGTGGCAATGGGAAGGAGGGGGATGCTTCTTCGTTGTTTGATGATCATCGTTTGGTCAGTTTCCTATGTACTTGGCGTAGAGCGAGCGGGCCGTGGCGATTTGATCGGTACCGCGAACTATCGAGCGCGCATCCTGAAAGACCGTGAGTTCGAATGGTCCGGTTTTGAAGCGCAGCAGGTATTCGTTGAACTTCACGTCGCCGGCCGGCCGAAGTCGTTCGGCTAGCGATCGGAAGTTGATGCTGGTTGGTTGCGACGGGGAGATCTGGATGGCGTCGCGGCCGCAGAGAACGGCGGCAGTGTCACCTGAAGTTGGTTCGAGAGTTTCGTATTGGCCCAAGCCGCAGGTTGGACAATCGGGATTGGGACCACCGAGCTTGATCGTGCGCCACTCGTTGCGCCAGACGTCAAATTGCGTCAGCGACTGATGAAGATCAGCGGTGTTGCCAGTGAGCAGCTTGATAGTTTCGGCTACCTGGACCGCTGAAATGATGCTAATGATTGGCATGATTACGCCTGCCGTATCGCAGGTCGGCGCGCTCGCCGCTGGTGGCGCTTCTTCAAACACGCAACGCAAGCAGGCGGTTTGGTGCGGGCGAATCGTCATCGTGACGCCATAAGAACCGACCGCCGCGCCGTAGATCCAGTTTGTTTCATGCTTCACGCAAGTATCATTGATGAGATAGCGGGTGCTGAAGTTGTCGGTGCCGTCGAGCACGACGTCGCAGCCTTCGATCAATTGTTCGATATTTGAGTAGTTGACGTCCGTGACGTGCGGTTCGATCTCGATTTCGGCGTTGATCTCATGCAGATGATTCGCGGCGGCGATCGCCTTTGGCAGACGTTTTTCGGCGTCGTTTTCAGTGAACATGGTCTGGCGCTGGAGGTTTGAAGGTTCGACGAAATCGCGATCGACGATGCGCACGTGGCCGACGCCCGCGCGACCCAATGCTTCGGCGTGGGCGGAACCGAGTGCGCCGCAGCCGACGATCAGGACCCGTGCAGCGAGGAGTTTGCGCTGTCCGTTTTCTCCAATGCCGTTGAATAGGATTTGTCTGCTGTAGCGATCGTCCACTGCGGGTTCAGTATAACAGCCGTTTTGAGTTCAAGCTTTAGCTTGGGAGGGCAGCCTGAAGGCTGAACTCAGAACGCGCGCCCAAGAGCGGCTATGGCGGCGTTGTGCATGACACCGGCGAGCGCGGCTTGGCCGGTCCAAAGTTCAAACTGGAGGCGCGCCT
>DATNJO010000760.1:0-2625 GCA_035603895.1 Pyrinomonadaceae bacterium | reverse complement strand
CGTTAAGGTCTACGTCGGCGCGCAGTATCCGCTGCTGCATGACTTTAAGTCGCACCTTCACGAACAACTCTTGTTTGGTCCACCCATTGATTATGTCGGCGCGTACGCGAGCCCACAACCGGGTCCCAATGATCTGGTTCCCCCGCCCGATGGGTTTGCTCAACACACAAAGCCGGCCCATGAGGATGCGGTAGACTTCATAATTAAAACTATCCATCGCTATCCCCACGAAGTAACTATTCTCGAGATTGCACCGCCAACTAACCTGGCGCTCGCGATCCGCAAAGACCCAACCATCGTTCCCCTAATCAAACAGATCGTAACCATGGCCGGGCAGATGTTCGTTGCCGGCAACTCTTATCTGGACAATGCGGAATTCAACTGGTGGTTTGATCCTGAAGCAACGAAGATTGTATTGCGTGCCGAGATTCCCCATTTCATCATTCCCTTAGACTGCACGAATACTCTCCCTCTCACGAAGGACATTTTCCTTCAGATTACCGAGCATCAGCCACAAACCATAATTACCCAGTTGTATCAAGAGACCTTTGCCCCGTTCTTCGGTCCTGGCCCACCGCCGTTTATCCCATTCATCTTCGACACCACTGCGTTGGCATTCCTCGTGGACCCTTCGCTGGCGACGGACGTTAGAGATTTGTGGGTAGATGTGAACACCACCTTTGATCAGAATTACGGCAGGTCAATCGTCTACAGTTCCGATCCCTTTCCGACAATCGGCCTGCTGCAGAAATCCAAAGTGATCTTCCGGCTGGATAACGCCCGGTTCTATGCATTTTACGTCGACCTGTTAACCCGGCCGGTTCCTGTGAAGAGGGGCCCGCCGCAGGACTGATCTGTTTTGTGCTTCTTGTGCCGCTTGGTGGCGCAAAAATAGGTAGTACTACCTATATCAAAATAGGTAGTAGCTCCCATGTCCCGCCTGCGTGTTCGGCAGATAATCCAGCCTTCTCACAAGTCCAGAACGAAAGACGATGGCGACGAATGAAGTTGCTAATTGTGGACGATCACGCGGCTATGCGCCGGCTGATCGGACGAGTGGTCAGCGACATGGTCAGTGAAATTCAGGAATGCTGCGACGGCGCCGAAGCGCTCGATGCATATCACCGTTGTCTGCCTGACTGGGTCTTGATGGACATCGAAATGGACCAGGTAGACGGAATCACAGCGACGAGAGAAATCCTGCTTTGCTACCCACACGCGAGGGTCGTGATCGTGAGCAAGTACGACGACGAGCAGACTCAGGAGGCTGCCCGCAAAGCGGGAGCCTGCGGATACGTGTTGAAAGAAAACCTCATGGCCATCCGTGAGCTGCTGCTCGAAGCGGGACCGTAAGGACTAACTAACAACAATCACAGTTCAAACAGGAGAATGAAAGAATGAAGAATCTCACTCAGAAGTTGTCGAAGCTATTTCCTGGCGCAGCGATTCGGGTAGTACCGCTCGCGCTGTTTCTCGTTGTCCTCGCAGCCAGCGCCACGCTCGGATCTTTTGCTTACGTGGCGAATGCTGGCGACAACACAACCAACACTGTAACCACGGCAGGCGATCAGGTTGCGTTCAACGCCACTGCCACCGCAGTGATCACGGGTGTGACGAAGCTGCCTGGCGGGCTGACCCAGGTGAACTTCAACACTTCGGGTTCGGCGAACCATCTGGGGAACTTCACGGGACCGTTGACCCGCCTCCAGGATAATCAGGGGAACTTTGGCAGCACCGCGGTCATCGTCGGGGCCAACGGGAAGGACAGTGTGTTCCTTTCCGTCAGTGGGCGCTTTGAGAGTTCGAAGGACAAGTGTGTGGTCACCTCCACGGGTATTTACACCGTGACCGGCGGCGCCGGCGCGTTCGCCAACGCCACGGGAAGCGGGACAATCGCCACGCAGTTCGACCTGTGCGCCAGTACCGCCTCAGGTACGTATACGGGCACGATCTCGAGGCCGAACTCGAACTAAGAGAACTTGCATAGCGGTTCAACTCCGGAAGCCTACGCACAAATCCGAGCTTAGCCACAAGAGGCACAAAAAGCACAAATGCCATTGCCGATCTGTTTGTGCTTCTTGTGCCTCTTGGTGGTGCAAAAATAGGTAGTACTACCTATATCAAAATAGGTAGTAGCACCGATTCAGCGCCTGCCTGTTCCGCGCATAATCCTCGCCTCGCATAAGCCCGGAATGAAAGACGGTACCGAACAAAATGAAAGTTGCTAATAGTGAACGATCACGCGGCCATGCGCCGCCTGATCGGAGTTCTACTAGGAGAATTGAAACAATGAAGAACCTTACTCAGAAGTTGTCGAAGCAGTTTTTTGGCGCGGGCGTGCGAGTAGTAACGCTGGTGCTGTTTCTCGTTGTCTTCGGAGCCAGCGCGGCGCTCGCTCAAACCCGCGGCTATCTGACGAATATTGTAGTCAACAATGTCTCGGTAATAGATCCGGTGACCAATACGGTAATTGCGACCATCCCGGTGGGCGCAGCGCCAAGTGCAGTAGCCGTCACGCCGAATGAGGCCTTCGCCTACGTGACGAATGGGGGTAGCAATAATGTCTCAGTGATCAGCGCGGCAACCAATACCGTGGTTGCCACTGTGCCGGTTGGATTAGCTCCG